>NZ_LGQY01000028.1:0-165253 GCF_003116065.1 Azospirillum sp. TSO5
TGCTCGGCCTCATCACGCTGACCGCCCACCGCATCGCCATCGCAAGGCGCATGGTCAACCAGTACCCGTGGCTCTATGAGCGCGCCGGCCCGTTCGGCTGGCGCAACCGGACGGGCGTGGGGGGCGGCGAATAAGCCAAGAGGAATAGACCGTACGGCTGATTGGTGCCTGCGAAACTGTCGCACTATGCACCACTTGGGGTATGGTATTCTGGAACCCGCCGGAGGGGACCCGGCGGCAAGGCCCGTAAGGGCCGGGGGTATGTTGCAACAGGGACCACACAGAACAGGGAGCAAGCACACCCATGAAATTCAAGCTGTCCCTTCTCGCCGCGATCGCGGCGACCGCGCTTTCCGCCACGGCCGCCAAGGCCGACATCGCGGTGGCCACCGCCGGCCCGATCACCGGCCAGTACGCCACCTTCGGCGAGCAGATGAAGAAGGGCATGGAGCAGGCTGTCGCGGACATCAATGCCGCCGGCGGTGTCCTGGGCCAGAAGCTGAAGCTGGAGGTCGGTGACGACGCCTGCGATCCGAAGCAGGCCGTCGCCGTTGCCAACCAGCTGGCCAAGGCCGGTGTGAAGTTCGTGGCCGGCCACTTCTGCTCGGGTTCGTCGATCCCGGCCAGCCAGGTCTACGCCGAGGAGGGCATGCTGCAGATCTCCCCGGCTTCGACCAACCCGAAGCTGACCGAGCAGGGCCTGAAGAACGTCTTCCGCGTTTGCGGCCGCGACGACCAGCAGGGCATCATCGCCGGCAAGTATCTGCTGGAGAAGTTCAAGGGCAAGAACGTCGCCATCCTGCACGACAAGTCGGCCTATGGTAAGGGTCTGGCCGACGAGACGCAGAAGGCGCTGAACGCCGGCGGCCAGAAGGAAGCCATCTACGAAGCCTACACGGCCGGCGAGAAGGACTATTCCGCTCTGGTGTCGAAGCTGAAGCAGGCGAACATCGACGCCGTCTACATCGGTGGTTATCACACCGAGGCCGGCCTGATCGCCCGCCAGATGAAGGACCAGGGCCTGAAGGCCACCATCGTGTCGGGTGACGCCCTGGTGACCAACGAGTATTGGGCCATCACCGGCGACGCCGGCGAAAACACCATGATGACCTTCGGTCCGGATCCGCGCGAGAAGCCGACCGCCAAGGCCGTCGTGGAGACGTTCCGCAAGGCCGGTTACGAGCCGGAAGGCTACACCCTGTACACCTATGCCGCTCTCCAGATCTGGGCGGACGCGGTGAAGCAGGCGAAGTCGACCGACGCGGCCAAGGTTGCCGAAGTCATGCGCAAGGGCAACTACGACACCGTCATCGGCAAGATCGCCTTCGATCCCAAGGGCGACGTCACCAGCCCGGCCTATGTCTGGTACAAGTGGCACAACGGCCAGTACGCCGAAGTGAAGTAAGCGAAACGCATCAGCGTTCCGTGGAAAAGGGTCGGCACTCCGTGCCGGCCCTTTTTCTATGAGGATCGATGGGAGGTTTTTCTACCCGCCCGACAAGGCCGCGGCGACACCGCGGTCCTGGCCGAAAACGGGTCAGGGAATAGGTCGGGGAACATGCGCGACGTGATGCTGGGCCACGGGCGGTTGCGCTGCGGCAATGGCCGGGGAGGAGAGCCCGGTCGCCACACGCCGGCCCGACTGCTCGCTGAGCAACCGTTCGGAGGTACGCATCACCTCCCGCCAGAAGGCGGCGGCACGGGTGTGATTGGCGGCCGTGAGTTCGACAAGACGAACGCGGCTCATTCGAATCGCAGTCTCGCCCAGTTCATCAACCAGGCGGGTCGCGAAGACAAGCACGTCGAGATCGGTGTTCATGATGCCTATGAACCCACAGCCGCAGATTTTGTTCCACCAGGAAACCGCACTGCGGCAAAGGGTCATCGGGGGTGCCCCCGTCGTGTGGCGCTGCGGCAGTGCATATGCAGCATCGGCAAAGGGTCACCGAACGGACACTCGCCACGGCCGGGGGGTTTTGTGCTTCAATGGCGTCCTTCGCGGCGACCGTGACGGCCGCCGGTACAGGACGGGTTTTGGAGAACGAAAATGCGCAGGAAGCGCGAGGTGGTTGAGGGACAGATTTATCGCAAGCTGTCCCCCAGCGGCGGCTATTGGGAAGTGATCGCCATCCGCAAGGACGGCATGGGCACTCAGCATGCCCAGATGAAACGCACCGACGACCCGAAGACGCTGAAGACCCTGTCGGTGGCGACCCTGCTCGATCCCCACGAGTTCGAGATCGTTACCGAGTGATCGCCGTCAGGCCGGACCCGTGACGTCCGGCCGGCGGTAAAGGTCGGCGGCCGGCATTCCGTCATGCCGTCCGGCCAGCCGCTCCAGCCGCCCCTTGCCGATCAGGTGGTTGAGGTGCGCCACTGCCTCGCCCACGGCGAAGAGCATCTGCTGCGGGTCGAGCGGACGCGGGAACAGCGCCCGCGTCACCGCGGCGGCGGTCTGCGGATCCACACACAGCGACTCGATCTCGGCCAGACGCTCCGCATGGTGCCGGGCCAGATCCCCGGCGCGCCGGTGCAGGCCGTGGAAAGGGCGCCCGTGCGAGGGCAGGACCAGGGTGTCCGCCGGCAGGGCATTCCACCCCTCCAGGCTGGCGAGATAGTCGGCGAGCGGATCGGCGTCCGGCTCCGACGGCCAGACACTGATGTTAGGGCTGATCCGCGGCAGGATCTGGTCGCCGGAAATCAACAGGTCCGGACCGGCTGCATCGGCCGGGCGGTGCAGGCTGACCGGCTCCGCCGTGTGGCCGCTGCCGCCGATCACCGTCCAATCACGGTCGCCCACCCGGAGCCGGTCGCCGGCCCGCAGGCGCGTCAGCGTCGCCGGTACCGCCGGCACCCCACGGCTGTAGGCCCCCTTGCGGGCGAGCAGGGATGCCAGCGCCTCCTCATCGAGCCCACAGCGGCGGTAGAAATCCTCGACCACCGCATCGGCGGCGGCATCGTTGCCGGCGGACAGGGTGCGGGCGAACAGCCACTCGGTCAGCGAGGTGGCGAAGCCGGCGCCGGTCCGCTCCACCAGCCAGGCAGCGGCGCCGATGTGGTCGGGATGGAAATGGGTCGCCACCACCCGCTCCACCGGACGCCCGCCCAGCGCATCGCGCAGCAAACCCTCCCACACCGCGCGGCTGCGCGGATCGCCCAGACCGCAGTCGACCAGCGTCCAGCCGGCCGCCCCGCCGTCGAGCGCCCAGACATTGATGTGGTCGAGCTGGAAGGGAAGGGACAGCCGGATCCACAGCACGCCGGGCACCACCTCCTGCCATCCGCCGGGATCGGGGGTGGTGCAGAGGGGGTAATCGACCGATCCGTCCGGGGTAGAAGCCATTGCGCTGTCTGTCCAAGCTGTTGTTATCACGAGAGAAAATGCCCCTATTTTCGGTGAGGCAAATCTGCAACAGGAAAAATGGGCTTGCGGAGCCGGGATTGGAAGCCGTGTCGGCCAATTCCATTGTCGGGGCCGGAGCCCGTTCTGTCACGCACTTCGCCGCAGGCCGGGACGTCCCGATCCGCCAACGCCGTCAACGATGGGAACAAGAACATGACGATGCGTGGGATTTTGCTGGGCACGGCCCTGGCCGTCGCCGTTCCTTCACTGGCCATCCCGACCGCCGCCTTTGCCGGTACGGAAGGCTTTTATGTCGGCGCGGGGGCCGGCGTGAACTGGACCGAGGATGCCGACCTCAGCAGCTATCCGGCCCCGGGCCTGGGTCTGAAGGAGGAATTCAAGATCGGCGGCATCGGCGACCTGTCGGTCGGCTACGCCACCGCGATGGGGCTGCGCGCCGAACTGGAGGCCGCCTGGCGGTGGCGCAACAGCGTCGACAGCACCAGCAGCGCCACCCCCGGCCTGAATGGGCTCGGTGGCAGGATGAGCTCGGTCGCCTTCATGGGCAACCTGCTGTACGACATCGACATCGGCCTGCCGATCACCCCCTATATCGGCGCCGGTGCCGGTATCGCCGGCGTGAAGCAGTCGCTGAACGGCGCCAGCGACCGTGACTGGGTCTTCGCCTATCAGGGCATTGTCGGCGCGTCCTATGCTATCAACGACAATGTGGCGCTGACGCTGGACTACCGGTATTTCGCCACCGTCGATCCGGAGTTCGAGCTGGGTCCGGTGACCTCCAAGGGCGAGTACCGCAACCACACCATCCTGGCCGGACTGCGCTATACCTTCGGCGGGCCGGAGCGGGCCACGCCGGTCGCCGCCCCGGCCCCGGCCGCTCCGCCGATGGCGGCCCAGCCGCAGAGCGAGTATCAGGTGTTCTTCGATTGGGACAAGTCGGCGATTACGCCGAACTCCGACAAGATCATCGCCGATGCGGCGGAGGGAGCCAGCCGCGCCCGCGCCGTTCGCATCCAGGTGATCGGTCACACCGACACCTCCGGCGCGCCGTCCTACAATCAGAAGCTCTCGTTGCGCCGGGCCGAAGCGGTGCGTCAGTCGCTGATCAGGCATGGCACGCCGGCCAACATCATCACCATCGAGGGTGTCGGCGAGAACCAGCTGATGGTCCCGACCGGCCCGAACGTGCGCGAGCCGTCGAACCGCCGTGCGCAGATCATGATCAAGATCTCCTGACCGGGGAATGGGGGAGGGGCGCGCGCCTCTCCCCCGGCGAACGTCCGTGACCCTTCCGGGATCGCGGCTGTCCGACGTGCGAAGGAGGTAGCGCGGACCGTTGCGTCAGCGTATGACGGTGCGGTACCCCAGGCATCTTCGGTCCGAGACGTTACATGCAGGTTCTGATCGCCGACGATCATTCCATCGTCCGCAGCGGCTTGACCCATCTGGTGGGTGAACTGGACGAGCATGCCACCGTGGTGGCCGCCACCAACTTCAGCCAGTTGAACGCCATCCTCGACACGTCGATGCATGACGGGGAGACCCCGTTCGACCTGATCGTGATGGATTTGCGCATGCCCGGACTGGGCGGGCTGGACGATGTCGAGGCGCTGGTCAAGCGTGTGGCGCCGGTTCCGGTCGCCATCTTCTCGATGATCGAGTCGCCGGACGAGATGCGCGCCGTGCTGTCGCGCGGTGTCCGTGCCTTCATTCCGAAATCGACCGACGACGTGCTGGTGGTGAACATCCTGCGGCTGGTGATGGCCGGCGGGTCCTATGTGCCGCCGGTGCTGGGCATGCCGGGGGCGCCGACTCCGGCCGCAGCAGCGACCGCCCGCGGCGCGGCACCAACCATCTTCGACGGGCTGACCCGTCGCCAGTTGGAGGTGCTGGATCTGCTGGCCCAGGGCCTGTCCAACCAGGAGATCGGCGAACGGCTGGGGCTGAACCTGTCCACCGTGAAGACCCACGTCACCGGCGTCCTGAAGGCGCTGGGCGTCGGCAGTCGCACCCAGGCGGTGCTGTTGGTCAAGGAATCGGGACGCGACCGGCTGGTCTGACCCGCTACAGGATGGCGTTCAGCAGCGATCCGCGGCCGGCGTAGGCGTTGCCGCCGGACCCGCCGAGCAGCATCGAGGCGGGATTGGGCGAGGCGCTGCCGGCGCCGAGGATCGAGGCCAGACTCTGCAGCTTGGTGTTGCCGCCGAAGGGATTGTCGCCCTTGGCCGGCTGCTTGGCGATGGTGTCGTAATCCTTGCTGTAGTTGCCCATGCGCAGTTGGACGCCGTAGCTCTTGGCGTCCTTGACCGGCACATCCTTGTCGCGGGCGATGCGCAGCGTGTAATCGCCCTTGTCGAGGGTGAGCTGTCCTGATTTCAGCTTCTGAAAGGCGTCATAGCTGGCGCCGGCATCCTTGTTGCTGTCGGCGATGATCTTGCCGCCGCGGTCCATCAACTGCAGCCGGACCCCGGCATCGCCCACCGTGCCGAGCGTCGCGGCGCCGGAGGTGGTGACGTTGAACTTGTAGAAATCGGCGGGATCGTTGGAAGCCAGCGAGCTGAAGACGTTCAGGCGGCTGCTGTCCTTGACCAGCGTTCCGATGTTGGTGGCGAAGGGGGCGGCGTTCATCGCCGATTTGTTGACGGTCTGCTCGTATTCCTGGACCTTGCCGGTCGCGCCGCCATTGCCCGCCGCCTGCTGTTGCACGCGCTTGACCGCGGCGTCGATCGACTGCTGCAGGCTCTGGGCCATGCCGCCGATATCGGCGTAACTGGACAGGCTGACCATGGTGCGCTCCCCTCTTCCCGCATTCCCGGAAAGGAATGATGGACGAGGGGTTTGCAGGATACGGGCCAGAGCCAAGCTCTTGATAACGAAGGAAGTCGTGCTGCAATCGGTGTGACGGGCGGCAATTCAGGTCCCGTCGGGCGGCAGGATTTTCCCAGCGGGGCGGCAGGGTCGGCCGCCCTGCACATTCATACGATGGACAGCATCGCCGCCGCCGGCGCGTCGATCGCGTCGGCCAGCGCGCGCAGGCCGCGGGCGGCCTCGTCACGGCTGCGCGGCATGCACAGGCTGACACGCGCTGCATGGGGGGCACTGGCGCGGCCGACCGCAAAGGCGTCGGCGCCGGTAACGACCACCCCGCGGCGGCGGGCCTCGCCGATGAAATCCTCGCGCCGCCAGGGTTCGGGCAGCACCAGCCACAGATGCTGGGCCGCCGGATGGCCATAGACCGTCTCGGCCGGCAGGATGGAGCGGGCGAGCCGCTGGCGGGCCAGATCCTCCTCCCGCTGGGTGGCGACGATGCGGTCGGCGGTGCCGTCCTGAATCCAGCGCGTCGCGACCTCCGCCGGCAGCGCGGGGGCGGAATATTGCAGGGCGCGGATGGCGGTCTCGACGCGGGAGCGCAGTTCCGGAGGAGCGACGACGAAGCCCAGCCGCAGCCCGGCGGCGAGGCTTTTCGACACGCCGGACACATAGAGGGTGATGTCCGGCGCCATGGTCTGCATCGGCACGGCATCCGGCACCATGAAGCCGAACACGTCGTCCTCGATCAGGATCACGCCATAGCGGCGGGCGATCTCGACGATCTCGCGGCGGCGGGCGGTGGGCATGACGACCGCCGTCGGATTTTGCAAGGTCGGCACCAGATAGACCGCCTTCGGCCCCAGCCGGCGGCAGGCGCTGTCGAAGGCGTCGGGCACCAGCCCGTGTTCGTCGATGGCGACGCCTTCCAGATGATAGCCCTGGGTGGCGGCCAGCGCCTTGGTGCCGATGTTGGTCAGCCGTTCCGCCAGGATGACGTCGCCGGGGCGGGCGACGGCAGCCAGTGCCACGGCCAGCGCATTCTGCGCACCGGTGGTCAGCAGCACCGAGTCCGGGGTGGCCTTGACGCGGTGCTGGCGTTCCAGCCAGGACGCGGCGGCGGCCCGGTGGTCGGGCAGGCCGGCATGGGGGCCGTAGCCGATCAGCGCCGCGGCATGACCGGAGGCGGCGATGGCCGTCAGCGTCTGACCGAAAGTCTGCACGGCGACCGCATGTTCGGGATGGACCGTCGTCATGTTGACGATGGCAGGGCCGGCCGAGGTCTCTCCGGCCGGCGGCCAGCCGAGCGGCAGGGGGGTGGCCGGTGCACGCTGGCCCTGGACGAAGGTGCCGCGCCCGACCTCGCCGCCGATCAGCCCGCGCTTTTCCGCCTCGGTATAGGCGCGCGTCACCGTGCCGACCGTCACGCCCAGGCGGAAGGCGAGGTCGCGGTGGGTCGGCAGCCGGGTGCCGACCGGCAGAACACCGTCGGCGATGTCGTCGGCCAGCGCGTCGGCGATGACGCGGTAGAGCGGGCCGGGACGGCCCTCCAGGTTCGGGGTCCAATTTGTCATGAATACAAATGTGGCATTGTCCCGACCCGCTGGCAAGGTCCACGCGATTGTCCCTGTCGGCAGCGCAGGAAACAGCCGAACAATCCGGAAACCCATTGCGCAAGTCTGTTACGCCGCATCTTGTATCACGTTTGAGGAACCGATAGCTTCGGTATCGGGCGTGGCAGACAATCCGCCACCCATCGCAGTCCGGCACGGGGGACAATGCACACCATCGCGGTGGTCGACGACGATCCCATCACCCGCGAGACCCTGAAGGCCTACCTGGAAGGGGAGGGC
The DNA here is from genome assembly GCF_003116065.1 of Azospirillum sp. TSO5. Classification (NCBI taxonomy): domain Bacteria; kingdom Pseudomonadati; phylum Pseudomonadota; class Alphaproteobacteria; order Rhodospirillales; family Azospirillaceae; genus Azospirillum; species Azospirillum sp. TSO5. The sequence goes on from NZ_LGQY01000028.1 coordinate 8,026, forward strand.
TATCGGGTGATGCTGGCGCGGGACGGCGACCAGCTGTCGGCGCTGCTGGCGCGCGGAAGGATCGACCTGCTGCTGCTGGACATCCGGCTGCCTGGCAAGGACGGTCTGGCGGTGACGCGGGAACTGCGGGCGACCTCCAACATCGGCATCATCCTGATCACCGGGCGGTCCGACCGAATGGACCGGTTGATCGGGCTGGAACTGGGCGCCGACGACTACATCACCAAGCCATTCGAGCCGCGCGAAATCCTCGCCCGCACCCGCAGCCTGCTGCGCCGCATCGCCAAGCCGACCCGGCCGGCGGGCGGGCGGGTGAAGCGGTTCGACGGGTGGGAACTGCATCTCGACAAGCGCCGCCTGCGCGATCCCCACGGCGAGGATGCGCGCCTGACCTCCGCCGAATTCGAACTGCTCGCCGCCTTCGTCGAGAATCCGGGGCGGGTGCTGAGCCGGGATGATCTGCTCGACCTCACCCTGCGCGGCGATTCGGTGCCTTACGACCGCTCCATCGACCGGCTGGTCCGCCGCCTGCGCCGGGTGGTGGAGCCCGATCCGGCCGATCCCAGCCGCATCGTCACCGTGCACGGCATGGGCTACATGTTCCAGGCTGCGGTGGATTAGGCTGCGGTCAGGATTGCGCGGATGTGGCCCGGCGCTGCGGGCGGGCGGCCGCGCCGTCCTCCTCCGGCTTTCCGGGTTTGCGGAAGGTGCTGAGTTCGGAGATGCGGTTGACGGTCAGGCCGTTCAGCCGGCAACCGGCGACCTCGACGATCTCGAAGCCGGCCTTGCGGGGATAGCGGGCGGCGACCCGTTCGCGCGCCTCGCGGTCGCCATCGGCGACCAGCAGGTAGCGGCGGACCCCTGACCAGCCGCGATAGCCTCGCTGCTCGGACAGGCTGACGCCGGTGGGGTGGCAGCGGACCGCGACCTCCCAGAAGCGGCCGGGGCGCGGCTCGTTGCGGTCGAAGACGAAATAGCGCTGCATCGCCGACGACTTCTTCTTGTCAAGCTCCAGTATGGCGGCCTGCATGTCGATCTCCGCCTTCTGCACGCGCTTTTCCATCTCCGCATGGTGATGCGCCAGCTGGGCATAGTCGGAAGCGACGTCGGCGACCTCCTTGGTCACGTCGTCCACCTTCTCCTTCAGCTTGGACATGGCGATCCGCGTCACCACCAGCTGGCGGCGCCAGTAGCGGTTGGACAGGACGGTCAGCACCATCAGGCCCAGCGCGAAATACAGCATCATGCCGGTCATGCGGCCGTCCTCTTCATGCTGCCGCCCCTCATGCCGCCCCCCTCATGCCGCCGAAGCCTCCGCCTCGGGGTCGGGGGCGAGCGCCAGTGGAACCACCGGCGAGGAGATCACGCCGTTGCGCTGGGAAAAGCTGGTCCGGACCGTCCCGTGGGCCTGTTCGGCGGACGGGGCGGTGATGTGGGCGACGTTGCGGTATTCCCAAATCTGGCGGGAGAAGACGATGTCCTTGCGGTCCAGCTCGTTGAAATTGGGTCCGGCGGCCAGCTGTGCCCAATAGACGTCGCCGTCGCTGTCCTGGTCGCCCAGTTCGTGGACAAGCTCGATCTTTGAAAATTCCAGCGCCCGCAATTCGGTCAGCGCCTTTTGGCGCCGGCCGTTGAATTCGGTCAGGCGGGCCTGCAGCGTGGTCAGGTCGACGCGCTTGCGCTCCGTCTTCTGGCGCCATTCGGCGAGCGCGGCGCGCTTCTTGTCGTATTGGCGCTGGTTCATCGCCTCGCGGGTTTTCTCGGCGCTGACGCGGCCGACATCGACGACGATGGACAGTCCGAGCGCGGCGGCGCTGGCGATCAGAAGCAGCATCCCCAGGAATTCGGCCGAAATGACCATTCGCCCTCCGCCAGCCGCACCGAATGCCTGCGCCGGTGTACCGACGCATCGTGCCACGGCGGGCGAAGGGCCGCGATGCCCTCGCGACAACCCGTCGCACGGGGCGGATCATACCATCGCGCTCCAAGCCTAGGTTGTCATTTTTAGTCGAAATAAGGGTAAATCCGCCTTTTTTGGGAGGGTTTATGACCGGATGCCGAACAGGCGGAGTAACCCCGGCACCCGGTCATAGTCCGGCCGGTCAGTCGGTTTTTTCCGCCGGCTCGAAGCTCATGGCGACGCCGTTCATGCAGTATCGCTTGCCGGTCGGCTGCGGCCCGTCGTCGAAGACATGGCCCAGATGGCCCTTGCAGGCGGCGCAATGAACCTCGGTGCGCGGGTAGGCCAGCTTGTGGTCGGTGGAGGTCTCGACGGCGCCGGGCAGCGGCTCCCAGAAGCTGGGCCAGCCCGACCCGCTCTCGTACTTCGTGTCGCTGGCGTAGAGCGGCTGGCCGCAGCCGGCGCAGCGATAGACGCCGTGGCGTTTCTCGTCGTTCAGCGGGCTGGTTCCGGGATATTCGGTCGCGTGTTCGCGCAGCACCTTGTACTGGTTGGGCGACAGATCCCGCTTCCAGTCCTGATCGCTCTTGTCCGATTCGGGCATGCCGCCGGTCTCCAATGTTGATGGTCGGTGTCCTGAGCCACCTATATTGGTCCGCAATCCCGCCTACCCAAGTCGGGCAATGCGGCCATCACGCGGTCGTGACCAGCGGGGCGGCCTATATCGGACCGGAAGTGCGTCTGCGACAAAAGATTCTTGCCGGTCAGGCGAAGGTTCGACCGCTGGTACCTTTCGGAATTGAATCGGTTTCGGTAACATCCTGGACGCCAACAGTCCGGGACAGCGTGTCCGGGACGGCAATGCCGGGGCATCGACGCGCCGCATGATGGATGAACGCTACCTCCGGGCGGTTCGCGATGCGCTGGTGCGGCACCAGCAATGGCTGCTGCGCGATCCGGCAGGGAAGGGGCGTCGCGCCAATCTCAGCTTCTATGAACTGGGCGGACTGGGCCTGAACCGCGTCAACCTGTCGGGCGCCAAGCTGACCGGGGCCAGCCTTGCGCGGGCGCGTCTGGTCGGGACGCTCCTGTCCAAGGCGGATCTCTACGGTGCCGACCTGTCGAAGGCCGACCTGACCGGCGCGCAGCTGCAGGGCGCCGACCTGCGCGGGGCCAGGGTGGACGGTGCCAGGCTGCAGAACGCCAATCTGCAGGGTGCGGACCTGCGCCGCGGCATGGTGCTGGATGCCGGCGAATTCCGGGCGGCCGGCAACAGCGACGGCACCACCACCTTTGTCGGCTGCAGCCTGTCCAAGGCGATCCTGACCGATTGTCGGATGGCGCAGTGCGATTTCAGCGGCAGCGACCTGTCCGGCGTCGATTTCAGCGGCAGCGATCTCAGCGGCGCGATCCTGATCGGGGCGGACCTGACCGGCGCCACCATGCGCAAGACGACGCTGGACGGCGTGCTGATGTGCGGCGCCCGGCTGAACGACGAACTGCGCACGGCGCTGGAGCGGCACGGCGTCGATGTGGACGGCACCGGCCTGACCACCACCGCGGCCCGGATGAGCGAACTGATCGCCGAGCACCAGATCTGGGTCGATAAGCTGGGCAAGGGGGGTGACCGCATCCAGCTGCAGCGGATCGACCTGCGCGGCTACAATTTCGCCAACCAGCTGCTGTGCGGGGCGGTGATGCGCTTCTGCGGTCTGCGCGGGGCGGATTTCTCCGGCGCCAAGCTGATGATGGCGGATCTGTCCTACAGCGATCTGCGCGACGCCGACTTCACCAGCGCCGACCTGTCCGGCTGCAACCTGGAGGGCGCCAATCTGGCCGGCGCCAAGCTGTGGCGGGCCAAGTTCCGCAAGGTCGATCTCAGCGGCGACGGCAGCCGGCTGTGGCCGACCAGCTTCGCCAAGGCCCGGCTGAACGGCGCCGACCTGCGCGACGCCAGCCTTGCCGGCGTGGTGCTGCGCGGCACCGACCTGACGGCGATCAAGACCAGCTTCGCCACGCTGAAGGGCGCCGACCTGTCCGCCGCCCGCGGTTGGCAGCCCTTCGAGGCGCCGGCATAGGGGCACCGGCGTAAAGCGGCTCAGCTTCCGTCGGCGACGGGGATGCGCCCGGCGACGATGCCACGGCGGGCGGCTTCTACCGCATTGACCATCTCCGGGGTCACGAGGTCGCGGTTGTTTTCGTCCACCGCGTAATCGACCGCCCCCTCGGCAAGCCCCAGCGCCACCGTGCCGGCGCTCCAAGTACCCTGGCGTGCCGCTTCGAGGCTCGATGCCACCGCCAGATCGACCCGCTTCAGCATCGAGGTCAGGATGGTGCCGGGGTAGAGATAGTTCTGGTTGCTGTCGACGCCGATGGCCAGCCGCTTGGCTTCGTTCGCCGCGGCGAAGATGCCGAAGTTCGAAACCCCGGCCCCGGCGAACACCACGTCGGCCCCGCGCTGGAACTGGCTGCGCGCCACCTCCGCCCCGCTGGCGGGATCGTTGAAGGCGGCCGGCGTGGTGCCGACGAAATTCACCAGCACCCTGACGTCGCCGCGGGCATGGCGGGCGCCCTGTTCGAAGCCGGCGATGAATTTGCGGATCAGGGGGATGTCGAGCGCGCCAATGAAGCCGACGGTCCCGCTTTTCGACGCCAGCGCCGCCAGCACGCCGACCAGGAAGGATCCCTCCTGCTCCTTGAAGGTGACGCTGCGGATGTTCGGCCCCTCCGCCACCGCATCGATCAGCGTGAAGCGCACCTCCGGGTGTGCCGGAGCCAACCGGGCCAGCGGCGTCGCGTAATAGAAGCCGATGGCGATCAGATCGGTCACCCCGCGCCGCAGCAGCGATGCAGCGGCCTGGTCGAATTGGGCGGGAGTGGATGGCAGATATTCGAGGACGGGAATGCCGGTGGCCGATTTGAAGCGTTCCGCCCCGGCGAAGGCCCCCTCGTTGAAGCTCTTGTCGAACTTCTGCCCCGCCGCATAGACCAATCCGGGCTGGATCGCCGCCGCATGGACGCGTTGCGGAAGCAGCGCCAGAGCGGTTCCGGCGGCACCGAAGAACAGGATCGACCGGCGGGTCGGGTGCGGCATGGCGCGGCCTCTGGCTGGGTGGAAGCCCTACATCCGGATTCAATTTTAGGCATGAATTTGTGGTCGGAACCAGAATTTTGTTGCGCCGCGATCCATCCCGGCATGAAGGCGTGCAGCGAAGCGGGCGACAGCCGGTCGACGCTCGGCCAAGGGGCGGCCAAGGGGGGGCGGCCAAGGCTCGTCCAGGGCGCGGATTGTCGCAGCGGCATTCCATCGCAGGTTACTCAAGGCAGCCATGCCGAGACGGGACTTTGCGTCCGGCAAGGGACGGCGCAGCTTAAAAGCTGCGGACTCCGTCCGGTCGATTTCCCCTCCCCCTTTTCACATTTGGATTTGCTGATGTTCGCGCGCCTTGCCGCCGTTCGTTCCCGTTCGCCTGCCGAAAGCCCGTTCTTCATCGCGGCGCTGGGCGTGCTGATGTCGTTCGGACCGATGGGCACCGACATGTATCTGCCCGGCATGCCGGCGATCGGCCGCGAGCTGCATGCGGGGCAGGATCAGGTGCAATGGACCCTGTCGGCCTTCTTCCTGGGCTTCGGCGTCGGGCAGTTGCTGTGGGGCGCGCTGAGCGACCGGTTCGGCCGGCGGATCCCGGTGGCGACCGGCATCCTTCTCTATGCCGTCGGCTGCGTCGGCTGTTCGCTGACCATCGATGTCGGCCATCTGGCGGCTTGGCGCTTCGTGCAGGCGGTGGGGGCCTGTGCCGGGCCGGTGCTGGTCCGGGCCATGATTCGCGACGTGTTCGAGCGCGACCGCGCGGCCAGCGTCCTGTCGATGATGATGCTGGTGATGGGCGCCGCCCCGATCATCGCGCCGCTGATCGGCGGCCAGATCCTGGTGTGGGCCAACTGGCGCTGGATCTTCTGGGCGCAAGCGGCCTTCGGCGCCGTCGCGATGCTGGCCCTCGCCAGCCTGCCGGAAACCCATCCGGAGTCGCGGCGCACCAGCCTGCGCCCGATGGTGCTGGCCGAGTCCTACCGCAAGCTGCTGACCGACCGCCGGTATCTGGGCTATGCGATCGGCTCGTCCTTCATCTATGCGGGGATGTTCGCCTTCATCTCCGGCTCGCCCTTCGTCTATATCGAGCTATTCGGCGTCCGGCCGGAGAATTACGGCTTCCTGTTCGGGCTGAACATCGTCGGCATGATCATCGTCAACACGCTGAACAGCCGCGCGGTGATGCGCTTCGGCTCGGACATGATGCTGCGGATCGGCGTCTGGTTGTCGGCCGCCAGCGGCATTTTGCTGGTCGCCTGCGTGATGGGCGGCTGGGGCGGGTTGTGGGGGCTGGTCGGCTGCCTGTTCCTGTTCATGTCGTTGACCGGATTCTGCTTCGCCAATTCCATGGCGGGCGCGCTGCAATCCTTCCCGCAGATGGCGGGCACGGCGTCGGCGCTCGCCGGCATGCTGCAATTCAGCAGTGGCGCGGTTTCGGGCTGGGCGGTCGGGCTGATGGCCGACGGCACGGCCATGCCGATGGCGGCGGTGATCGGCGGGGGGGCACTGGTCGGTCTGGCGCTGAACCTGTGGCTGATCCGTCCATTCCGCCGCCGGTTGCCTGCCGCCACCTAAAAACAGAAGAAATTTGTGGATTATTGAGTGTGCCCGGCCGGACCTGACGTGAATTGAAATTCACGGCCGGGCGCACTAGGCTTGCGCGGCAAAAGGAGACCCGACATGCCGCAGACCCCGCCGCCGAAGCCGCTTTTCAACGCCGCCCACCCCATCGCCCGCCGCGATCTGCTGGTTGGAGCCGCAGCGCTGGGCATTGCCGCCGCCACCGCGTCGCTGCCGTTGCCGGCCTTTGCGGCGACGACCCTGCGCGTCGGCTACATCCCGATCATCCCGATGACCCAGCTTTACGTGATCACGGGCGAGGGATGGACCAAGGATGCCGGGGTGACCCTGCAGACCACCAGCTTCCAGTCGGGGCCGGCGATGATCCAGGCGCTCGCCTCCGGCACGCTGGACGTCGCCTATGTCGGCATCGGTCCGGCGCTGATCGCCCGGTCGAAGGGGGTGAAGCTGAAGGTCGTCGCCGCCAACGTCATCGATCAGGTGGCGCTGATCGGCCGCGGTCCGCTGGCCAAGGCAATGGCCGGCGCCGCCAACCCGGCCGAGGGGGTCAAGGCCTTCCGTGCCGCCAATGGCCGGCGGCCGAAGATCGGCTCGCTGCCAGCCGGATCGGTGCCGGACACCGTCCTGCGCTATTGGATGGCGGAGGTCGCCCACATCGCCCCCGACGATGTCGAGATCGTCGGCATGGGCGAGCAGCCCTTGCAGCAGGCGCTGCTGACCGGGGCCATCGACGGCGCGTCGATCCTGGAACCGATCCTGACGCTGGTGAAGTCGCGCCTGCAGGATGCCGCCATCATCGCCAAGGCCGGCACCATGTTCCCCAAGCAGCCGGGCGCCGTGCTGGCGGTGACCGAAGACGCCATCGCCAAGAACCGCGACGCCGTGGCCGAACTGGTCAAGCTGCACATCCGCGCGACCGCCTTCGCCAAGTCCAACCCGGACCGCACGGCGGAGCTGGTGACCGACATCATCGGCAAGGGGCTGGTCGAGCGCGACGTGATGCGGGCGGCGCTGACTTCAGACGCGACGACCTTCGTCGACGACCCGCGGGTGATCCTGGACTCCACCAAGAAGATGCAGGCTTTCCAGCAGTCGCTGAACCAGATCACCGAGCCGGTCGATGTCGACACGCTGTTCGACTTCTCCTTCCATGACGCGGCGAAAGGAAAATGATCGCCATGACCTCTAACCTGCGGCTGGTCATCCATGCCCCGACGCCGGCCGCCTTGGAGCGGGCGCGGAACAATGCCCGCAACCTGCTGAAGGCGCGGCCCGACGCGGAGGTGCGCATCGTCGTCAATGCGGGCGCCGTCGCCGCGGCGCTCGACAGCCCGGATGCGGAGACCGACCGGCACCTGCGCGTTTGCGGCAACACGCTGGCGAAGACCGGCCGGACCGCCGAGGGGCTGACGGTGGTTGCCGCCGGCGTCCTCGACATCGCCGAGGCGCAGGCGGACGGCTGGAGCTACATGCGGGCCTAGATCGGATCGCCAAACATCAGGCCTGTTTCAGCCGACGCCCCAGCCGCCGGTGTCGGGGAACGGCGCGGACGATGGCGGGACGCTGGCGGATTGGGCGGCAACGGGATCGGCGACGATGCCGCGCGGCAGGGCGGGGGCGCCGGGCGGGGTGGGGAGCAGGCGGGTCGGCTTCACCCACCAGCCGGGCGCAGCCGCCGCGATGGTTTTCGCCGCAGATTCCGCCGCCGCCGCCGTGGCGTAGAGACCGAAGCAGGTGGCGCCGCTGCCGGACAGGCGGGGGAGCAGGCAGCCCGCGCTGCGCTCCAGCGCCGCCAAAACGTCGGCGATCACCGGCGCCACCGTCAGGGCCGGGGCCGTCAGGTCGTTGGTGCGCTCCAGCAGCAGCGTGGCGAGGTCGGCCGCGTCGGCCGGCTTGCGGGTGAAGCGGGCGGGGGCGGAGAAGGCGGCGCCGCTCTTGGCGCGGGCGGCGGCCATCGCCTTGAACACCGCCGGGGTCGGCACCGGCACGTTCGGATTGACCAGCACCGCATGGGTTTCCGGCAGCTCCGGCGCCTCGTCCAGAACGTCGCCGATGCCGCCGAAATAGCAGCTGCGCCCGGCGACGCAGACCGGCACGTCGGCACCCAGCCCGGCGGCGACCGCGAACAGCGCCGGGTCGTCGGGCGGCACTCCCCACAGCCGGGCGAGCGCCCGCAGGCAGGCGGCGGCGTCGGCCGATCCGCCACCGATCCCCGAGGCGACCGGCAGCGCCTTGGTCAGCGCGATCATCACGTCGGCCTCGTGGCCCAACCGGGCGGCCAGCGCGTGGGCGGCGCGAATCACCAGATTGTTGGCCGGGTTCTCGCCCATCAGGGCCGGGCCGAAGGGACCGGCGATGGCCAGACGCGGGCCGGCCGGCGGCAGGTCGGCTCCGCGCAACGCCACGCGCGTGGCGGCCGGCGTCAGGGCGATGCTGTCGCCGAACTCGGCGAAGGCGACGAGGCTGTCCAGCTCGTGATAGCCGTCGGCGCGCCGGCCGGTGACATGCAGGTAGAGGTTCAGCTTGGCCGGGGCGGCCTCGACGATGGAAGTGCCGGTCATAAGCTCCGAATCCGCTGGCAGGCGCGCGACGACGCCCCCTGTGTCGCACCCTTTCGCCCGCAGCGGCAAGGGTGCGTTCAGAGGCCTTATTCAGATCTGGGCGAGCAGGTCCTTCAGCAGCGTCTCGCCCATCGGCCAGGGGCCGTGGCCGCTTGCGCTGTTGATATGGCCGGCCTCGCCGGCATCGATGAAGTCGGCGCCCCACAGTGCGGCGAAGCCGCAGGCGCGGGCCGTGCTGCAATAGGGATCGCTGCGGCTGCCGACGACCACCGCCGGGAAGGGCAGGGGATCGGCCGGTACCGGGGCGAAGCGGCAGGCCTCGGCCGGCACCGTTCCGGGCGACTCGACGTCGGGCGGGGCGACCAGCAGGGCGGCGGCGACCTTGTCCGCGGCATCGCCGTCCGTCGCCCAGCGCGCCACCAGGATGCAGGACAGGCTGTGCGCCACCAGCACCACCGGGCCGGGGGCCGAGCGGACCGCGTGGTCGAGCCGTTCCACCCACCGGTCGGGCTCCGGAGCGTCCCAATCGCCGAGATCGACGCGGGTCAGGGCCGGCAGCCGGCCTTCCAGCCATGTCTGCCAGTGATCGGGACCGGAATTGCCGAGGCCGGGGAGCACCAGAATGGTCGACTGCGTCATTCTTTCAACTCTTCGTTCGTAAATGTTGCGTGTAGTGTCGGAAGGTTACCTGCAAAGCGGAAAATTCTCTCCACGAGGTGGATCGGCATTCCAGGGCAGCGTGAGCGGGGACGCCATGAGCGGGGCCGTGGGGAGAGCATCGGGCGTCGTCATGGAATGATGACGGAAAACCATAAACGGGAAGAAGGGGAGAAACGTCTTGGACATCAGCGCCACCATCGCACAGGAACTCTGCGAGTCCATCGGGCGGGAACTGGATTCCGTCGTGTCCTTCGTCGGTCAGGGCGGCAGCGTCGTCGCCTCCACCGCGCGGGAGCGGATCGGCACCACCCATCCGGCTGGCGCCGACATCATGGCCCGCCGCCTGGACGAGCGCGCCGTCAGCCGGGACGAGGCGGCCAAGTCCGGCGGCGCCATGCGGGAAGGCTATGCCATCGCCATCGATCTGGACGGCGACCGGGTCGGTGCGCTCGCCGTCGCCGGCCCGACGGACCAGGCGCGCCGCTTCGCCCGCCTCGCCCGTCATTGGGTGGTGGCGACCTTGCGGGCCGAAACGGCGGAGACGCGCCGCCTCGCCCTGACGCGCGACCTGTCCGAACGGGTGGAGCGTGAGGTCGGCGGGTTCGCCGCCGAACTGGCCGAGGCCGGCCGCAAGCTGGAATCGGCGGTCGCCGCCGTCCGTTCGGCCGGGACGGAGGGGCTGCGGCAGGCCGCCGATGCCGCCGGTGCGGCCCGCGCCGTCGACGGATCGGTCAGTGCAATCGCCGGCATGCTGGACCGGCTGGCCTCCACCTCCGACCAGATCTCCGGCGACACCAGCAAGGCGCGGGAGATCAGCCTTGCCGCGGCGTCCGACAGCGACCGCGCCACCACGGTGATGAACTCGCTGCGCTCCGCCGCCGAGCAGATCGCCAGCGTGGTGAAGCTGATCAACGCCATCGCCAGCCAGACCAACCTGCTGGCGCTGAACGCGACCATCGAGGCGGCGCGGGCGGGGGAGGCCGGGCGTGGATTCGCCGTCGTCGCCAACGAGGTGAAGGCACTGTCGCGCCAGACCGCCGACGCCACCAAGCAGATCGCCGATCAGGTCGCCAACCTGCAGAAGGAGACCGCCGCAGTGGACGAGGCGCTGGGCCGCATCCACTCCACCATCGGCTCGATCCAGACGATCAACGGCACCGTCGCCGCGGCCATCGACGAGCAGGCGGCTCTGACCTCGGATGTCGCACGCTCGCTCGACCAGTCGCGCCAGGACGCCATGGCGGCGGAGCAGCGGATCGGCGATGCCGAACAGACGCTGGGCGGAGTGACGCGCACGCTGGAGGAATTGACGACGCTGAGCCGCACCATCGCGGAGCGGGCCGGCGGCCTGGGCAGCGGCATCAGCGGCCGGATCACCGATATGCTGCGTCAGGTGCGGGGATAAGGCTGCTGACAGTCGACGGAGTCGCCGCCGGGTATGGTGGCTCCGGCGATGGTGGTGCGGGCGCTGCCGCTGCGGGCGGCGGGGGCCGCACCGCCGGGCAGCGGCACGATCAGCCGGCGCTTCACCGGTTGTTGCGCCGCGCGGCGCGACACGCCGGCGAAGATCTGCTTCGACGCCTCGATCATCGTCACCCCGGCGAAGGCCTTGAACCAGCGCCCGCCGACCTCTTCCCAGGCCGGCGCGGTCTTCTGCAGGAAATGCGAGCGCAGCGGCGGCATGAACAGGGCGTGGCGGGTGCGTTCCGGCACGAACATGGTGTCGCGCAGCACCTGCTTCAGCTGCGAGGCGGAATAGGGGAAGCCGTGGCCGAATGGCGTCCAGTCGGCGCGCGCCCACAGGCCGCGGCGGTTCGGCACCACGGCCAGCACCCGGCCACCGCCGGCCAGCACCCGCCAAATCTCGCGCATCATCGGCCGCAGCTGTTCGGTGCCCTCCAGCCCATGGACCAACAGCACGCGGTCGATGGTGTTGTCGCCGAAGGGCAGGTCGGCCTCGTCGCCCAGCGCCACCATGCCCGGCCCTTCCGCCGGCCAGAAGCTGACGCCCTGGCTGGCCGGCATCACCGCCACCACCCGGTCGGCCTCGCCCATGAAGGGACGCAGGTAGGGCGTGGTGTAGCCGACGCCGAGCACGATCTGGTTGCGGACATCCGGCCAGATGGTGCGGATGCGTCGCCGGATCATCCGCTGGGCGGTGCGCCCCAATCCGGACTCGTAGAACTCCCTCAGATCGACGATATCTGTGTACATGGTATCCCAAGCGTAACACGGGTTTCGTATCGCAACAGCAGGGAGTCCGCTGCCGTGGAGGTCATTCTCGTTCCGGCTTTCGCCGAAAACTATATCTATGTGCTGCGCGACGCGGCATCCGGCAAGGTCGGCGTAGTCGATCCCGGCGACGCCGCCCCGGTGCAGGCCGAATTGGAGCGGCGCGGCTGGTCCCTCACCCACATTTTCCTGACCCATCACCATGACGACCATATCGGCGGCGCTGAGGCGCTGAAGGCCCGCTATCGCGCCAGCGTGGTTGGCGCCCGCGCCGACGCCCACCGCATTCCCGGCCTGGACGTGATGCTGAGCGACGGCGACCGCACGGTATTCGGCGAACAGACCTCCCGCGTCTTCACGGTGCCCGGCCACACCAGTGGCCATATCGCCTTCTGGTTCGAGGCGGCGGAGACCCTGTTCAGCGGCGACACGCTGTTCTCGCTCGGCTGCGGCCGGCTGTTCGAAGGCACGCCGGCCCAGATGTGGGACTCGCTGCAGAGCCTGCGGGCGCTGACCGATTCGACCCGCGTCTATTGCGGCCACGAATACACCCAGTCGAACGGCCGCTTCGCCCTGACGGTCGATCCGGAGAACGCCGCCCTGCACCAGCGGATGGAGGAGGTCGCGGCCCTGCGCGAGCGGAACCAGCCGACGATTCCCACCACCATCGGGATGGAACGCCGCACCAACCCCTTCCTGCGCGCCGACGATCCCGGCGTCCAGTCCGCCATCGGCATGTCCGGCGCCCCGTCGGTGGAGGTGTTCGCCGAATTGCGCCGGCGCAAGGACCATTTCCGGGGATGAGGGTTGCCGGCCCGGCGGTGGACCGGCGATCCGGCCTGCCGCTAGCCTGTCGTCAGCCAAACCGAAGTGGCCACTCAGAAGCGGCCAAACCGAAGCGTAAGGAGCGTCCATGTTGAAGCTGCGCTGGAGCGCCACCTCGCCTTATGTGCGCAAGGTGATGATGGTGCTGATCGAACGCGGGCTGGAGGACCGGGTGGAGCGGGTGACGACCGATCCCTGGTCGGCCGACACCGACCTGCCCAAGGACAATCCGCTGGGCAAGGTGCCAGCATTGACGCTGGAAGACGGCACCACGCTGTTCGACAGCCCGGTGATCGTCGAGTATCTCGATTCGCTGGGCGACCGGGCGCCGCTGCTTCCCAACGCCGGCCCGGCCCGCTGGACTGCGCTGCGGCTGCAGGCCATCGCCGACGGCATCTGCGACGCCGCCATCCTGCGCCGGCTGGAATCCATGCGTCCGGATGGCGAGAAATCCGCCAACTGGATGGAACGCCAGCGCAAGGCGGTCGCGCGCTCGCTCGATCTCCTGGAGGCCGAGGCCGCGTCGCTGGACGGCGAGGCCACCATCGGCAGCTTGGCGGTGCTGGTGGCGCTCGGCTACCTCGATTTCCGCTTCGGGCATGAGGATTGGCGCGAGGGTCGGCCGGCGCTGACCGCGTGGTATGCCAATGCCTCCGACCGTGAGAGCTTGCGGCGGACGGCGCCGCCGGTGTAACGCCGGCCGCAGGCCTAAGCTCTTACGCGGGATACGTGCAGTAGAGCGGCGTCCGGCAGGGTCGGGCGCCGCTTTTCTATTCGCCGCCGTTTACGTTCGATTCACCATGACCGTCTGGACGACGGAAGATTTCACCCGTCCGGCACTCTTTCGATTGTGCGTCGCGAAAACTTCATCCAACCGTCACCGATTCATCCAACCAGAAGGGCTACCCATGGCGCCGCCGGTCCGCGGAGAACCGCGGGCGCGGCACGGACAACCTCCAAGCCACGGGTGGCCCATATGGCAAAGCCAGTCGACCAGCGCCGGCGGTCCGGCATCAAGTCGAAGATGCTGATCGCCTTCGGCACCGTGGCGGCACTTCCCTGCATCGCGGCGGTGGTGGGCTGGATGTCGTACGGCGCCGTCCGCGGCCATGTCGCCGACATCACCGGCACGCAGGTGCCGGTGCTCAGTGCCGCCCATGGCCTCGCCACCACGACGGCGCGGGTGCTGGCGCTGGGGCCGCTGATCGACGCCGCGACCTCCGAGGAGGATCTGGCCCGGCTGCGCGCCGCCGCGGCGGAGCAGCGCGGGGCGTTGGACGGGCAGCTCGTCCGGCTGGCGGACGGGTATAGTCATACGGGGGGCGATGCGGATCGCGTTGCGGAACTGACCGGCACCGCCCGCTCGCTGCTCGGCACCATCGACGCGCTGGGGACGGCCACCGGCCGGCGGCTCACCCTGCAGGAACAGCGCAGCGGCCGGCTGGCGGAGCTGAGCGACATTCATGCCAAGCTGCTCGCCGCGCTGAAGCCGGACATGCAGGCCTCGCGCGAACAGCTGGCCCAGGCGATCGCCGCAATGGTGGAGGCGACCTCGCAATCCTCCGCGGTGATCGGCGCCGAGTTGGGGCAGACGGTGATCCCACTGTTCCAACTGCGCGGGGCGGAAGCCGCCCTGGCGAAATCGCTGCTGATCGGTGCCTTCGAGACCGACCGGTCGAAGGTGATGTCGCTGTCCACCGACTTCGACTCCGCGCTGTCCGACCTGCAGGGCGCGCTGCGTCCGCTGGCGAAGAGCGAGGCGGCGGCTCCGGTGGTCGCAGCGATCAACGAGCTGGCGGCGTACGGTGACGGCGACAAGAGCGTCTACACCCGCCGCGTCCGCCAACTCACCCCCGGCATTCCGGAGGCGGAGGCGCACAAGCTGGCCGAATCGCTGGCGGCCGGCGTCGACGACATCGTCCGGCTGGACCGCGACGCCAACGCCCGCATGCTGCCGCTGATGCTGAATTCGCGCGGCCGCATCGCCGAGGCCGGCAACGCCATTGCCGACCGGATGCAGGACCTGTCGACCAACGTCGTGCCGGCGGCCCAGCACCGTTACACCGTGCTGAGCGGCCTGATGGCCGATGCCAATCTGCTGGCCGGCAAACTCGCCGAGGCCGGCAATGCGGAAACGCCGGCCCGCCTGACCACCGCACGCCGCACGCTCGATCCGCTGGCGGCGACGATCCGCGCCACCTTGAAGGACTCGAACGACGATCTGGGCGCGGAGGTCCGCCGGCTGGCGGAGCGGCTGCTGGCGCTTGGCTTCGGCGATGACGGCATCCTGGCTCTGCGCAGCGGCGAACTGGCGGCTTATGCCGAGAACGCCACGCTGATCGACAGCAACCGCAGCACCGGCGCCACCCTGACCGCCATGGTCGATGGGCTGGTCCAATCGGCCGAGCGGGCGACCGCCGCCGGTGCCGCCGCCGCCCATGACGCGCTGGAACGCACCAACGAAATCCAGATCCTGCTGGCAACGGCCGGTGTGCTGCTGGCCGGGCTGATCGTCTCGCTCTATGTCGGGCGCCGGGTCGTCGGCCGGATGGAGGCGCTCGCCGACGCCATGCGCCGGGTCGCCGACGGCGATCTGACGGTGGAGCAGAAGGCCGACGGCAACGACGAGATCACCGACATGGCCCGCGCCCTGTTCGTCTTCATCGCCAATGCCCGCGCCATGGAAGAGGCGCATGAGAAGGTGGAGGTCGAGCGCCGCAACGCCGCGTCGGCCCGCCGCACGAGCATGCTGGAGATCGCCGACCAGTTCGAACGCAACGTGCTGAGCAGCGTCGAGACCCTGGCCGAGGCCGCGAGCGTCATGGCCGCCCGCGCCCGCTCGCTGACCGACATCGCCGCCAATGCCAACGACCGCGCCGAGGCCGCCATGCAGCTGTCCGGCGAGATGGCGGCGGGGATCCAGCAGGTGGCGACCGCCGCGTCGGAAATCTCGCAGTCGATCGCCGAGATCAGCAAGCGCACCGGGGAATCGGCCCGGATCATCGGCGACACCGCCGCCGGGGCGGAGCAGGTGAAGGCCACCGTCGCCGACCTGTCGAGCACAGCGGGTGAGATCGGCACCGTCGTCGGGCTGATCGACGAGATCGCCGGCCAGACCAACCTGCTGGCGCTGAACGCCACCATCGAGGCGGCGAGGGCAGGGGAGATGGGCCGCGGCTTCGCGGTGGTCGCGGGGGAGGTGAAGGCCCTTGCCGGCCAGACCGCCCAGGCCACGGCCGAGATCGCCCGCCAGATCGCCGCGACCCAGGCGGCCAGCCGCGAAACGGCGGAGGTGGTGGCGACCATGACCGGCAGCGTCCAGCGCATCGAATCCAACGCCTCGGCCATCGCCGCGGCGGTGGAGGAACAGGCGACCATCACGTCGAGCATCGTCGACAGCTCCCACCGCGTCGCGGTCGGCACGCAGGCGGCGTCGGACCATGTCGCCGGCCTGTCGGAGGCCGCGGCCAAGGTGCGCGCCCAGGCCGGCGACGTGCTGCAGGTGGCGGAAAGCCTGTCGCACGAGGCGACCAGCCTCGGCTCCGCCGTGCATCTGTTCCTTCAGGAAATCCGGGCCGCGCGATGAGCGTGCGGCTTCGGTCAAGAACGGGTCGGTTTCATAAAACTGACACGTAAACAAAACAAACCCGTCACTGGCGGCGGCTATGGTCACCGCGACGAAGAAGGCGGGTTACGACGTCCGGCCGAGGCCGGGCATTTCTCCAACCCAACGACACCGTCCAAACCTATCGGGAGTTTTGCCGTGAAAACCATGACTTCGGCGTTCGTTCGTTGCGCCGCCTTCGGTGCCCTGGCCGCTCTGTCCGTGTCGGTCGCCCCGCTGTCGGTCGCCTCGGCCGCCGACATCTCCGGCGCCGGTGCCACCTTCCCGTACCCGATCTATGCCAAGTGGGCCGACGCCTACAAGAAGGAGACGGGCACGGGCCTGAACTACCAGTCGATCGGTTCGGGCGGCGGCATCAAGCAGATCAAGGCCAAGACGGTCACCTTCGGCGCCTCCGACATGCCGCTGAAGCCGGAAGAGCTGGAGCAGGCCGGCCTGATCCAGTTCCCGATGATCATGGGCGGTGTCGTTCCGGTCGTGAACCTGAAGGGCATCAAGTCCGGCGAAGTGAAGCTGTCGGGCACCGTTCTCGCCAACATCTACATGGGCGAGATCACCAAGTGGAACGACGCGCAGATCAAGGCGCTGAACCCCAACGTCAACCTGCCGAACACCGCCATCGCCCCGGTCTACCGCTCTGACGGGTCGGGCACCAACTTCCTGTTCACCGACTACCTGTCGAAGACCAGCCCGAAGTTCAAGACCCAGATCGGCGCCAACACCTCCGTCCAGTGGCCGGCCGGCATCGGCGCCAAGGGCAACGAAGGCGTGGCCAACATGGTCAAGCAGACGGACGGCTCGATCGGCTACGTCGAATACGCCTACGCCAAGCAGAACAACATCACGCACCTCGACCTGCAGAACAAGGACGGCAAGACCGTCGCTCCGAAGATCGAGGCCTTCCAGGCTGCCGCCGCCAACGCCGACTGGGCCAATGCCAAGGGCTACTACGTCCTGCTGACGGACGAGCCGGGTGCGGAGAGCTGGCCGATCACCGGCGCCAGCTTCATCCTGATGTACAAGAACCCGCAGGACGCCTCGGCTTCCGGCGAAGCGCTGAAGTTCTTCGACTGGGCCTATAAGAACGGCGGCAAGATGGCTGCCGAGCTGGACTATGTCCCGATGCCGGACTCGGTGGTGTCGCTGGTCCAGAAGACCTGGTCGCAGACCATCCAGGCCGACGGCAAGCCGGTCTGGACCGCGTCGGCCAAGTAACCACGGCCAACCGACCTCGGGTGGGCCGCCGGCCGGCTCGCCCGAGGGCATGATCGCCGGTGGGAACGGAAATTGCGCCGTTCCCACCGCACGCCTCACGGAGCGGCCATGACCGAGATCGCGCTGACCTTGACCGACGCACACGCCTCCACTGCCCGACGGGCCCGCCGCCAGCGCCTGCAGGATGCGGCCTTCCGCAACGCCACCCTCGCATTCGCGCTGCTCGTCCTGCTGATCCTGGGCGGCGTCACGGTTTCCCTGATCGACGGCGCGCTTCCGGCACTGCGCACGTTCGGCTTCGGTTTCGTCGCAACCGAAGTCTGGAACCCGGTGTCAGAGCAATTCGGCGCGCTCGCCCCGATTTACGGCACGCTGGTCACCTCCATCATCGCCATGGCCGTGGGCATTCCCGTCAGCTTCGGCATCGCGCTGTTCATCACCGAGATGTGCCCGGCCTGGCTGAAGCGCCCGCTCGGCGTCGCCATCGAGCTGCTCGCCGGCATTCCCAGCATCATCTACGGCATCTGGGGCCTGTTCGTCTTCGCCCCCTTCATGCAGTCGACCATCCAGCCCTTCCTGATCAACACGCTGGGCCAGATCCCCGGCATCGGCAACCTGTTCATGGGCCCGCCCTACGGCATCGGCATCCTGACCGCCGGCCTGATCCTGGGCATCATGGTGCTGCCCTTCATCACCTCCATCACCCGCGACGTCTTCGAGACGGTGCCGCCGATGGTGCGCGAGTCCGCCTACGGGCTGGGCGCCACCACCTGGGAAGTGGTGTGGAACGTGGTGCTGCCCTACACCCGCACCGGCGTGGTCGGCGGCGTCATGCTGGGCCTCGGCCGTGCGCTGGGCGAGACGATGGCGGTCACCTTCGTCATCGGCAACGCGCACCGCATCAGCTCCTCGATCATGGCGCCGGGCACGACAATCTCGGCCTCCATCGCCAACGAATTCACCGAGGCGGTGGGCGACGTCTACACCTCCTCGCTGGTGGCGCTGGGCCTGATCCTGTTCCTGATCACCTTTGCCGTGCTGTCGATCGCCAAGCTGATGCTGCTGCGCCTGCAGCGCAAGGCCGGAGTCTGAGGCCCATGACGATGTCCAATTCCGCGACGCTGGCGACCCCCATCGGGGGGCTGTATCACCGCCGGCGCATTGCCAACAAGCTGGCGCTGACCCTGGCGCTGGGCGCCGCCGGCTTCGGCCTGTTCTGGCTGGTCGCCATCCTGTGGACGCTGCTCTACAACGGGCTGTCGGCGATCAATCTCAGCCTGTTCACCGAGAACACGCCGCCGCCGGGCGGGGAGGGCGGTCTGCTGAACGCCATCTTCGGCAGCGTCATCATGACCACGGTCGCGACGCTGGTCGGCACGCCAGTCGGCGTCATGGCCGGCACCTATCTGGCGGAGTTCGGCCGTGGCACCAAGCTGGCCGAAGTGGTGCGCTTCATCAACGACGTGCTGCTGAGCGCGCCGTCGATCATGGTCGGCCTGTTCGTCTACGAGGTTCTGGTCGTCCGCATGGGCCATTTCTCGGCCTGGGCCGGCGCGATGGCGCTGGCGGTGCTGGTCATCCCGGTCGTCGTCCGCACGACCGAGGACATGCTGAAGCTGGTGCCGAACAGCCTGCGCGAGGCCGCCGCCGCCCTGGGCGCGCCGCAGTGGAAGGTCATCACCATGGTGGCCTACCGTGCCGCCCGCAACGGCATGATCACCGGCGTGCTGCTGGCCGTCGCCCGCATCAGCGGCGAGACCGCGCCGCTGCTGTTCACCGCCCTGAACAACCAGTTCTGGAGCGCGGACATGAACGCGCCGATGGCCAACCTGCCGGTGGTCATCTTCCAGTACGCGATGTCGCCCTATGAGGACTGGCGCCAGCTGGCCTGGGGTGGCGCGCTGCTGATCACGGTCGCCATCCTGCTCCTCAACATCGGCGCCCGGCTGCTGGCCGGTCTCGGCACGACGAGAAAGTAACCATGACGATGACCCACATGGACGCCAACAGCCCCGCCCACGGCAGCCGCCAGATGCCCCCCAGCATGATGGGCGGAACCGCCGCCGACCGTCCGATCGCCGGTGCCGGCCTGCCCGAGAAGATCAGCGTCCGCAACCTGGACTTCTTCTATGACGGCTACCGGGCGCTGAAGAGCATCTCGCTGCCGCTGTACGACCGTCAGGTCACCGCCTTCATCGGCCCGTCGGGCTGCGGCAAGTCGACCCTGCTGCGCATCCTGAACCGGATGTATGACCTCTATCCCAAGCAGGTCGCCACCGGCGAGGTGCTGCTGGACGGCCACAACATCCTGTCGCCCAAGCAGGACCTGAACCTGCTGCGCGCCCGCGTCGGCATGGTGTTCCAGAAGCCGACGCCGTTTCCGATGTCGATCTACGACAACATTGCCTTCGGCGTGAAGCTGTACGAGAAGCTGTCCCGTGCCGACATGGACGAGCGGGTGGAGTTCTCGCTGCGCCGCGCCGCGCTGTGGGACGAGGTGAAGGACAAGCTGCGCCAGAACGGCATGAGCCTGTCCGGTGGCCAGCAGCAGCGCCTGTGCATCGCCCGCGCCATCGCGGTGAAGCCGTCGGTCCTGCTGCTGGACGAGCCGACCTCGGCGCTCGACCCCATCTCCACCGCCAAGTGCGAGGAACTGATCGACGAGCTGCGGTCCGACTACTGCATCGCCATCGTCACCCACAACATGCAGCAGGCGGCCCGTATCTCCAACTTCACCGCCTTCATGTATCTGGGCGAGCTGATCGAGTTCGGGAACACGGAAGAGATCTTCACCAACCCGACCAAGGAAAAGACGTCCGAATACATCACCGGCCGCTTCGGCTGACGTTTTGCGCCGCCGGTCCTTTCCGCTTTTGTGGAGGTCCGGCGGCATTTTGTCTTTCAGGTGTTGGAAGTCGGCAGCGGCTGGGGAGGGAAACACGCCCCACGGACCCGAAGGCCACCCGGCATCCCTTACGGTACGCCGCTGCCTATTCACGACTGTAACACCTTCAGGTGGGTGTCGGCATAGACGCAGGCGATTACGATTTCCATAATCAAAGTTATGTGTTTCTTGTGTGTAAGCGCAAAGCTAAAATGTCAGTCCAGCGCAACATAGAACTGTCAGTTCTTCATCAGATTTGCGTCACCAAGGTGCCGTTGTCGCTGCTGATATCCCTCCCGCATCGGCAGGATGTGCAGAATTTTCCAAACCGGCCGCGAACCGACAAGACCGGCGCCGGGTTGATGCCCGACTTTGTCGCTCCACCCACATGAAAACATTGGGAAGGCGACGGCAATGTCCGCACCGGCCGCGAGCGGCACTTCTCCCCTGCCATGGCTTCTGCTTCTCCTGTCGGTGACGACGGGGCTGGTCGACGCCATCAGCATTCTTGGGCTGGGCAAGGTCTTCACCGCCAACATGACCGGCAACATCGTCTTTCTCGGTTTCGCCGCTGTGGGGACGCCGGGCTTCCTGGTCATGCCGGCGGTGACGGCGCTGGTCTCCTTCCTTGTCGGCGCCCTGATCGCCGGCCGGCTCGGCAGGACGCTGGCCGGGCGGCCGATGCGGCACTGGCTGCTGGCCTCGGCGCTGTTCGAAACGTCGCTGTTCTAGATCGCGGCGGTCGTCGCTGCCGGCTTCGATGCCGACCTGAATGCCGCGGTGCAATCCAGGGCGTTCGGCATCTATGCGATCATCGCCCTGACCGGGTTCGCCATGGGCTTCCGCAACGGGACCGTCCGGCAATTGAAGGTTCCCGACCTGACCACGACGGTTCTGACCCTGACCGTGACCGGATTGGCCGCCGATTCCAGCCTCGCCGGCGGGACGAACGTCAACCTCGGCCGGCGGTTGGCGAGCGTGGCTGCGATCTTTCTCGGGGCCGCCATCGGCGCCGTCATGGTGATGCAGAGCGGATTGGTGCTTCCCCTGGTCGTCGTGGGGGCTTTGGTGCTGGCCGGCACCGCTGTCTGCGCGCTTCACCCCGTTGCCGCCGCGCCGGCAGCGGCCTGACGCTCCGGAGATCGATCATGAAGGCCGGCCGGATGGAGGCGTTCACCGATGGGGTGCTGGCGATCGTCATCACCATCATGGTGCTTGAGTTGAAGGTGCCGGTTGACGGCAGCCTCGCCGCACTGGCGGAGCGTGTTCCCATTCTGCTGGCCTATGTGCTTGTCCTTCATCAATGTCGGACTGTACTGGAACAACCATCATCACCTGTTGCAGGCGACCACGCGGATCGACGGGCGGGTTCTATGGGCGAATCTTTTTCTGCTGTTCTGGCTGTCTCTGGTTCCCTTCGTCATCCGCTGGCTCGACGATAGTTCGTTCTCGCCGGTGGCGACGGCGGCCTATGGCGTCGTCCTCGGCATGGCGGCGGTCGGCTACAGCCTGACCGAACATGCAATCATCGCCTGCGGCGGCCGGGAGTCGGCCGTGGCCCGTGCCGTCGGATCCGATCTGAAGGGCAAGATCAGCCTAGCCATCTATGTGTTGGCCATTCCGGCGGCCTTCATCCTGCAATGGCTGTCCATCCTGCTGTACGTCCTGGTGATCCTGTTGTGGCTGGTGCCTGACCGCCGGATCGAACGCACCCTGGAGGGGTGACAAAGCGATCAGCGCATACAGGGGGTTGCCGATGGCGGTGATCGGCAAGCCGACCTCACCGCGTGCGTCGGCAAAACATATCCGCTATCGGAAATATTTCGCTTCACAACAGGCTGCGCGCATCCTATGATGATGCTTCATTGCGCGATGCCGCCCGGCCTGCCCTCTCCGGCCGGGGCACGCCCGCGCCCTGTTCGGGCGCCTTAAACCTCGTTGTTCCTGAAGGTCTTTTCCATGTCTCCCGTTCTTCGTCCGCGCAAGGCCGCGACGGCCTTCATTCTCGTCACCGCGGCGCTCGACATCGTCGCGATGGGCATCGTCATTCCGGTGCTGCCGGCGTTGATCGAGCAGTTTGCCGGAGCCGACGCCCAGGCTGGCACCATCAATGGTGCGCTGATCGCGCTGTTGGCGCTGATGCAATTCTTCTGCTCCCCGGTGATCGGGTCGTTGTCCGACCGCTTCGGGCGACGGCCGGTGATCCTGCTGTCGGCACTGGGGCTGGCGGCGGATTATGTGCTGATGGCGGTGGCGCCGAACCTGTGGTGGCTGGTGGTTGGGCGGGCGGTCGCCGGCGTCACCTCATCCAGCTTCACCACCGTCTTCGCCTATATGGCCGACGTGACGCCGCCGGAGCAGCGGGCGCGCGCCTATGGCCTGATCGGCGCCGCGTTCAGCGCCGGCTTCATCGCCGGTCCGCTTCTGGGCGGTCTGCTGGGCGAAATCTCGCCGCGGGCACCCTTCTGGGGGGCGGGCCTGCTCAGCGGGCTGGCCTTCCTCTATGGTCTGGTGGTGCTGCCGGAATCGCTGCCGCCGGAAAGCCGCATGGCCTTTTCCTGGCGCCGGGCCAACCCGTTCGGGGCGCTGCGCCTGCTGCGGTCGCACCCGGAACTGTCGGGTCTGTCGATGGTCAATTTCATGCTTCATGTCTCCCATCAGGTCTTCCCCGCCGTCTTCGTGCTCTATGCCGCGCACCGCTATGGCTGGAGCGCCTGGGATGTCGGACTTCTGCTGGCGGTGGTCGGCGCGCTCGACATGGTCATGCAGGGGCTGGTGGTGTCGCGCATGGTGAAATGGCTGGGCGACCGCGGCACGATGGTCGTTGGCCTGTTCGGCGGAGCCGTCGGGCTGGCCTGCATGGGGCTGGCGCCGGATGGCGGCTGGTTCGCGCTCTCCATCCTGCCGAACGCGCTGTGGGGGCTGGCGATGCCGACCATTCAGTCGCTGATGACGCAGCGGGTCAGCCCGTCCGAACAGGGTCAGCTGCAGGGCGCCAACATGAGCGTGGCCAGCGTCGCCGGCATCCTGTCGCCTGTCTTCTTCGGGGCGGTCTATTCCGCGTCGGTGGGCAGCGATGCGCTGTTCCCGCTGCCGGGTGCCGCCTTCCTGATCGCGGCGCTGGTGCTGCTGGCCGGTGCGCTGATCGGTTGGGTGGTGGCGCGCCGCAATGGCCGGGCCGCGGGGCCGGACGGTGTCGCCGCCTGAACGGCACCCTGGCCTTCCCCGTGCCCAACCCCCATGGCCGGCCCCCATGGCCGGCCCTTGCACCGGCTGTGGGGCGTCCCACATAGCTGTCGCGCCACCCCGCACAATGTCCCATTGCTCCGCTGCGTTATCAGCGGTGGGAATTTGGCGGACGACAGGGTAAGACTGTCGGCTTATCCATCCGCATTGTTGATAGAGACCCGGAGAACGCGATGCTCGCGGCCCCCAACCTGTTCGCCCACCGCCCGGACCGGAGCGTGCGCCCCAAGGCGGCGCCCTTCCTGCCGATGTCGCGTGCGGAAATGGACCGGCTGGGCTGGGACCAGTGCGACGTGATCGTCGTCACCGGCGACGCCTATATCGACCATCCCAGCTTCGGCATGGCCATCATCGGCCGGCTGCTGGAATCACAGGGGCTGCGCGTCGGCATCATCGCCCAGCCGGACTGGAGCAGTGCGGAGCCGTTCAAGATCCTCGGCAAGCCGCGGCTGTTCTGGGGCGTGACCGGCGGCAACATGGATTCGATGGTCAACCACTACACGGCCGACCGCCGCCTGCGCCACAACGACAGCTACACGCCGAACGACGAGGGCGGCAAGCGGCCGGACCGCGCCGTCATCGTCTATTCCCAGCGCTGCCGCGAAGCCTACAAGGACGTGCCCATCGTCCTGGGCGGCATCGAGGCGTCGTTGCGCCGCATCGCCCAGTACGATCATTGGAGCGAAAAGATCCGCCGCTCCGTCCTGGTCGATTCCAAGGCGGACATGCTGGTCTTCGGCAATGCCGAACGCGCCATCATCGAGATCGCCCAGCGGTCGCTGAAGGGGGAATCGCCCAAGGCGATGACCGACATCCGCGGCACCGCGATCATGCGGTCTTCCCTGCCGGAAGGCTGGACGGTGGTCGACAGCAGCTCCATCGACGATCTGTCCGCGCCGGTATCGCCGCGCGCCGCCGGGGCCGACCGCATGGCGGTCCGGCTGCCCAGCTTCGAGCAGGTGACGGCCGACAAGGTGCTCTATGCCCATGCCAGCCGCGTGCTGCACCAGGAGAGCAACCCCGGCAACGCCCGTGCGCTGGTCCAGCGCCACGGCGACCGCGATGTCTGGCTGAACCCGCCGCCGATCCCACTGGAAACCAACGAGATGGACGGCGTCTACGACCTGCCCTATGCGCGGGCGCCGCACCCGTCCTATGGCGATGCGCGCATCCCGGCCTGGGAGATGATCCGCTTCTCGGTCAACATCATGCGCGGCTGCTTCGGCGGCTGTTCCTTCTGCTCGATCACCGAGCACGAGGGGCGCGTCATCCAGAGCCGGTCGGAAGGCTCCATCCTGCGCGAGATCGAACATATCCGCGACAAGACCAAGGGCTTCACCGGCGTCATCTCCGACATGGGCGGGCCGACCGCCAACATGTATCGCCTCGCCTGCAAGGACAAGGAGACGGAATCCGTCTGCCGGCGCCCGTCCTGCGTCTTCCCGGACATCTGCAAGAACCTGAACACCGACCATTCCTCGCTGGTGCAGCTCTACCGCAAGGCCCGCGCGGTGCCGGGGGTGAAGAAGATCCACATCGCGTCGGGGCTGCGTTACGACCTCGCCGTCCGCAACCCGGAGTATGTGAAGGAGCTGGTGACCCACCATGTCGGCGGCTATCTGAAGATCGCGCCGGAGCATACCGAGCCGGGTCCGCTGTCGAAGATGATGAAGCCCGGCATGGGCGCCTATGACGAGTTCAAGCGGATGTTTGAGAAGGCCGCGAAGGAGGCGGGGAAGAAGCTCTACCTGATCCCCTACTTCATCGCCGCCCACCCTGGCACCACGGACGAGGACATGATGAACCTCGCTTTGTGGCTGAAGCGGAACGGCTTCAAGGCGGATCAGGTGCAGACCTTCCTGCCCTCGCCGATGTCGCTGGCGACCGCCATGTACCACAGCGAGCGCAACCCGCTGCGCCCGGTGCGCCGCGTCGGGTCGGAGCTGGTGTCGTCGGCCAAGGGGCTGAAGCAGCGCCGCCTGCACAAGGCCTTCCTGCGCTACCACGATCCGGAGAACTGGCCGATCCTGCGCGATGCGCTGAAGCGCCTGGGCCGCGAGGACCTGATCGGCCCGGGTGAGGAGCAGTTGATCCCGGCCTGGCAGCCGGTGGGTGCCACCGCCAAGCCGCGCGAGAAGGGGCCGAAGTGTAAGTCCTTCCTGACCCAGCAGGCCGGCCAGGGCCGCCGCGTGGTGCCGCCGGTTGGCAAGCCGCCGGGGGCGAAGCCGGCTGGGGCTGGAGGCAAGCCTTCCGGCATGAAGCCGCGCCAGACGAACTTGAAGGGCCGGTGACGGTAAAGGGTACACGCCCCATTCCCCTCTCCCCCCTGGGGAGAGGGTCAGGGTGAGGGGAATGCGCGGCGAGGATTCTCGCGAAGATACGCGGTGCATCCCCCTCACCCTCCCCACTTCGTGGGTCCCCTCCCTCTCCCCGGGGGAGAGAGGGCGATCATTGCCGCATTAAGTTTCGCGCCGGCTGCCTCAAGCCGCGCACCGCGACCATTCCCCATTCCCCAACGGCGCCGCCGCCTTTATGGCCGGCCCTGCCCCGGTTGGAACCCATGGCTCTGTCGAAACGCACCCCGCGCCCGAACGCCATCCGCAGCGTTCTGGCCTTCACCTTCCGTCACTGGCGCCGCCAGACCCCGCTGGCCGTCGGCATCGCTGGCGCCATCGCCCTGTCGACGCTGGCCGACGTCTTCATGCCGCTGTTCGCCGGCCGGCTGGTCGATGCGCTGACCCTGCTGCCGGGTGACCGCGACGCGGCGCTGCAGGCGGCGCTGACCGCCTTCGGCGCCATGGTGGCGCTGGGCGTCGGCATGGTGGTGATGCGCCATCTCGCCTGGAGCGGCGTCATCCCCTTCACCCTGCGCATCATGGCCGATGTCGGTCAGGACAGCTTCCACCGCATCCAGCGCTTTTCCACCGACTGGCACGCCAACAGCTTCGCCGGGTCGGTGGTGCGCAAGATCACCCGCGGCATGTGGGCGCTCGACACGCTGGACGACACGCTGCTGCTGGCGCTGTGGCCGTCGCTGGTCGTGCTGATCGGCACGATGGTGACGCTGGGGCTGCATTGGCCGGCGATGGGGCTGGTAATCGCGCTCGGCACCGCGGTCTACATCGCGATGACCGTGATGTTCTCCACCCTCTACATCGCCCCGGCCGCCCGGCTGTCGAACGCCTGGGATACGAAACTGGGCGGGACGCTGGCCGATGCCATCGGCTGCAACGCGGTGGTCAAGGCCTTCGGCGCCGAGCCGCGCGAGGACGACCGGCTGGCCGGCGTCGTCGACAAATGGAGCCGCCGCACCCACCGCACCTGGACCCGCCACACCCGCCACAGCACCGTGCAGTTGGTGGTTCTGCTGCTGATCCGCAGCAGCGTGGTGGCGACCGCGCTGTGGCTGTGGTGGCGTGGGCAGGCGACGCCGGGCGACGTCGCCTATGTGTTGACCACCTATTTCGTTGTGCACGGCTATCTGCGCGACATCGGCATGCACATCAACCACCTCCAGCGCTCCGTCAACGAGATGGAGGAGCTGGTGGCGATCCACGCCGAACCGCTGGGGGTGGAGGACCGGCCGGACGCGACGCCGATCCGCATCGGGGCGGGCGAGGTGCGCTTCGATCGCGTCACTTTCCAATATGGCGGCCACACCACCCCGCTCTACCGCGACCTGTCGGTGACCATCAAGGCGGGGGAGCGGGTCGGACTGGTTGGGCCGTCGGGGTCGGGCAAGACCACCTTCGTCAAGCTGATCCAGCGCCTGTACGACGTGACCGAGGGCCGGGTGCTGATCGACGGACAGGAGGTCGCGGCGACGACCCAGCAGTCGCTGCGCTCGCAGATCGCCATCGTCCCGCAGGAGCCGATCCTGTTCCACCGCACGCTGGCGGAGAACATCGCCTATGGCCGGCCCGGCGCGTCGATGGCGGAGATCGAGCGGGCGGCCAAGCTCGCCAACGCCCACGACTTCATTGCCCGCCTGCCGAAGGGCTATGCGACGCTGGTCGGCGAGCGTGGCGTGAAGCTGTCGGGCGGCGAGCGTCAGCGGGTGGCGCTGGCCCGCGCCTTCCTGGCCGACGCGCCGATCCTGATCCTGGACGAGGCGACCTCCAGCCTGGATTCGGAATCGGAGGCGCTGATCCAGGAGGCGATCGAACGGCTGATGCAGGGCCGCACCGCCATCATCATCGCCCACCGCCTGTCCACCGTCCGCACGCTGGACCGCATCCTGGTCTTCAACCAGGGCCGGGTGGTGGAGGAAGGCAGCCACGCCGCCCTGCTCCACCGGCCGGGTGGGCTCTACCGCCGCCTGTTCGAACAGCAGTCGGAGCCGGAGCCGATCCGCCGGATCGGGGGCTGAGCGGACCACTCTCCTTACCGAAAGGTGGGGTGGCCGCGCCGGTGCGGCGGCGTATGTCCCTGGCGACCAACTCAGTTCGCCGGCAGCGGCGCATCACGAGAGACCGCAGGAGTCGTCATGGCACAGACCACCACCGACACGCCCGTCTGGTTCATCACCGGCTGTTCGACCGGCTTCGGCCGCGAACTGGCGCGGCTGGTCCTGGAGAAGGGCTGGCGCGTCGCCGCGACCGCGCGCGACCCTAGGAAGCTGGACGACCTGCTGGCCGGCCACGGCGACCGCGGACGCGCCATCGCGCTCGACGTCACCGACCAGGCCCAGGTCGCCCGCGCCGTCCGCGAGGCGGAAGAGGCGTTCGGCCGCCTCGACGTGGTCGTGAACAATGCCGGCTACGGCTACCTCTCTGCCATCGAGGAAGGCGAGGATGCGGAGATCCGCGCGATGTTCGAGACCAACGTCTTCGGGTTGGCCGCCGTGACGCGGGCGGTGCTGCCGGGGATGCGGGCGCGCCGCGCCGGCCATATCGTCAACATCTCCTCCCAGGGCGGCATGGTCGGCTTTCCGGGCTCCGGCTATTACGCCGCCACCAAGTTCGCGGTGGAGGGGTTGTCGGAGTCGCTGTCGAAGGAGGTGGCGCCGTTGGGCATCCGCGTGCTGATCGTCGAGCCCGGACCGTTCCGCACCGATTGGGCCGGGCGGTCGCTGAAGCAGTCGGCGACCTGGATCGACGATTACGAGCAGACCTCCGGCGCGCGGCGCAAGCAGATTTCCGGCTACAGCGGCAAGCAGCCGGGTGATCCGGTGCGGGCGGCGGAGGCGATCATCACCGCAGTGATGGCCGAGAATCCGCCGCTCCGTCTCGTGCTCGGCCGCCCGGCGCTGGAGGGCGTGCGCGGCAAGCTGCACTCGGTGCTGGACGAGATCGACGCCTGGGAGAAGACGACGCTGGGCGCTGATTTTCCGGATGCGGGGTGAGGGGGTCGCTCCCTCCCCTCACACGAACAGTTCCATCGTCTGCGGCACGTTGCGCGGCGTCTCCCCCGCCAGGATCGCGCGGGCGACGTCGACGGCGGCGATCAGGCCGCTTTCGGTGAAGGGTTTGGGCAGACAGCCGATGCCGGTGAGCGGACCGTCCTTCTTCAGTTCGTCGCGGAACGACGTGATGAACAGGCAGGGCACGCCCAGCTTCGTCAGCCCGCGCGCGGCGTCGATGCCGTTGGTGCCCATGCCCAGATGCACGTCGACCAGCGCCAGATCGGGCCTGTCGGCCGCGGCGATCTCCATCGCCTCCGTCGCGGTGATCGCCGGGCCGATGATGCTGTGGCCGACATTCTCCAGATAGAGCTGCTGTTCCAGCGCGATCAGCACCTCGTCCTCCACCAGCAGGATCTTCATCCCCCGATCTCCTCGGTGGACGTCGCTTCGAGAAGCGGCACCTCGTCCGGCACCGGCAGTTCGATGCGGAACGTGGTGCCCTGCGGCGTGGTGTCGATGTCGACGCTGGCCCGGATCTGGCCGGCGAGGCTGGAGACCAGGCGCATGCCCAGGCTGCGGCTCTTGCGGATGTCGAAGTTGGACGGCAGCCCGGGGCCGCGGTCGGAAACGGTCAGGGCAAGGTCGTCGGCCTCGCGCATGAAGGTCACCGTCACCCGCGCCGGACCGTTGCCGCGATGCTTGACCGCGTTGGTGATCAGCTCGTTCGCGATCAGGCCGAGCGGTGCGGCATGGTCGATCGGCAGGTCGATCACGTCGGACCGCACGACGATGTCGCACATGCTGTCGCCGCCCGACGCACGCGCCAGATCCTCGCACAGTTCGTTCAGGTAGGTGCCGAACTCGATGGTTTGGAACTGGTCGGCCTGATAAAGGCGGTTGTGGACGCGGGCGATCGCCTCGATGCGGCTGCGGGCATCCTGGAAATGCACCCGCACCCCTTCGTCGGGCAGGCTGAGCGTCTGCAGCGTCAGCAGGCTGGACACCAGCTGCAGGCTGTTCTTGACGCGGTGGTTGACCTCGCGCAGCAGGGTCGATTTCTGGCCGACCAGCTTGCGCAGCGCCGCCTCCATCGACTTGATCTCCGTCACGTCGATGTGCATCAGGACCGTGCCGCCGAAGGGACCGGCCGGCATCGGCGCGGCAAGGCAGCGGAACCAGTGCTGGGTGTTGGTGACATATTCGGCCGACACCGGCGGGCCACCCTCGTTCAGCAGCGTGCGCAAGCCCTCCATCACGCTGTCGGCGCGTGGGTCGGCGGTTTCCCCCCGGCCGCAATGATCGAGGTAATTGTCGCCGACGATGCAGCCCTGGCCGAGGAAGCTGGTCTCCGGCCCGGCTTCCGCCCAGGCGCGGTTGACCGAGACGATATGGCCGGAGCGGTCGAGCACGGCGATGAAGGCCGGCAGCGCGTCCAGTGTCGCCTTGGTCTGTTCGGCCAGCTGGCGCATGGCGAGCGCGCTGGTCCGCAGTTCCTCGCGGGTGCGGCGGCGTTCGGTGATGTCGCGCAGGATGCCGGTGATGAAGCTGCGCCCTTCCGATTCCCAGCGCGCCATCGACAGTTCGAGATCGATGTGGCCGCCGTCGCGGCGTCGGCCAGACAGTTCCACCGGCTGGGTGGCGGCGTCCATGCCGGCGGCGCCCGGTCCGCTGCGCTCGGCCATGGCGATCCAGTCGGGCGCGTCGTCGCCCAGCAGCACGGTGACGCTCTGGCCGATCAGCTCGTCCGGGCGGTAGTCGAACTGGCGGGTGGCGGTGCCGTTCATCCACTGCACCATGCCGCGGGTGTCGGTGGTGATGATGGCGTCGGGGGCGGTATCGACGATGGCGCGGTAACGGGCGTCGCGCTGTTCGCGCAGCACCCGTTCGCGGTTCACCGATGCGGTGACGTCGGTCACCTGGATCAGGCAGCGCGCCTCGCTGCCGGCCGACTGCGAATGGGGCGACGACGCGTTGGACGGCAGCGGGCGGATCACAACATTGTGGACCATCCGTCGCCCGTCGGGCAGGCGCAGCGGGAACAGCATCGGGTTCAGCGTGTGCGACAGAACGCCGGGCGCGCCTGTGGCCAGCGTGTCGCGCACGGCGATGTGCAGGCGAGATTCACGCAGGTTCGGCAGGGCATCGAACAGGTCGTGCCCCAGGATCTCCCGGGCCGTCAGGGTGGAGGCCTGCTCCATCCAGCCGTTCCAGTAGAGGACGCGGCAATGGCGGTCCAGAAGCAGGATGCCCGCATCCAGCGCGCCAAGGACATCGAGCGCCCAGGTGGGTTGTTCAGGCAATCTGGGAGCCATGCGACGTTCCGGCGGATGAGGGTTCTTCGGCGGCGATGCCTTCGATGAAGGCGTGGATCAGCTGCTTCAGCGACTGCAGGGACGATACCCCCATCAGCAGGGCGATGTAACCGCGGATGCTGCGGCTGCGGATGGTGAAATCGATGTAGAGGAACAGCACAAGCTCGTCCGCGCCTCCGGCCTTGTCGGTCAGGATGTTGGCGCCGTCGCCGCGCAGAACCGCCGGCAGCGAGATGGTCAGCCGGTCCCTCAGCGCGTTGGCGACCACCACCAGGCAGCCGTTCAGGATGATGTTGCCGATCTCGGCCAGGGCGTCCTGCTCCAGATCCACGATCTCCGCCAGGGTCAGCTCGCCGCCCAGGACCGCGCGGGCCAGTTCCAGGCTGTTGGCCTCCGGAAAGATTAGCATGGCGCGGCCGTCGAAGGAGCCCTGGAACTGCTGCTCCACCGCCACCAGCCCGTGGCGTTCGCGCGCGGTCAGGAAATCCGACGCCTCCTGCCGGCTGACGATGTCCACGGTCGGCACGGACAGCAGGACCTGGTCGTTGACCATGCGGCTGAGATGGGTGGCGGCGCGACCGACCCCCATGTTCACCAACTCGGTCAGCGCATCGCGCTCCAGGTCGGTCAGTTCCACCATCGCTCGGCGCCTGTTCATTCTTGGTCTCGGCTTCACAACCGGCGCCGCCGGGCGGTCGCATCACAAATGTGGCCTATCGGCCTGGAAAAAGGCACCCCCGTCAATGTCATATGTTAAGCTGGCGACGCCATAGCCGATATAGCCGCCTCTATTCCCACAATGGTCAGGCCAACAGTCCGGCGTCTGAAGAACCGCGTTCGGAATGTTCGGCAAGTTGCTGGCGCGATTGCGTGATGTTGCAGATATTCTGGAACGAAATGACCAAGGCCGCGTCGGGCGGCAGAATGGCCTTCGCGAGCGGGGCCGCCCAACTGGGGACTTGTCCGGTGGGGGATGGTGACTCCACATCATGGGGTGGCGCCCCTTGCGACGGGCGCCATGTTAGGAGACGTCGATGACCCCCGAGGAACGCACGCTTCTGTCCGACCTGTTCCACCGCCTGCGCGAGGTGGAAACGCAGCAGCAATCCCAGCCGCGCGACGCCGAAGCGGAGGACTTCATCCGCCGGTCGGTCCAGGACCAGCCGCTGTCGTCCTATTACATGGCGCAGACGGTGCTGGTGCAGCAGCAGGCGCTGACCGCAGCCCAGACCCGGATCGAGGAACTGGAGCGGCAACTGCGCGACCGCCCGGCCCAGCCGGCGCAATCCGGCGGCAGCTTCCTGTCGAACGCGCTCGGCATCGGCCGCAGCCCCTGGGGCCGTGGGGCCGAACCTCCCGCTGCCCCGTCCGATCCGCAGCCGCCTCAAGGACAGCCGGCGCAAGGACAGCCGCCACAGGGACAGCCGGTTGCCGGCCGCAGCCCCTGGGGTGCCGCGCCGGGTGCCGCCTATCCGCAGCAGCCATACAGCCCTCCCCCCTTCCCGCAGCCGGGCATGGCCCCGCGCGGCGGCGGGTTCTTCGCCGGCGCGGCGCAGACCGCCGCGGGGGTGGCCGGCGGCATGCTGGCGGCGAGCGCCATCTCCTCCCTGCTGCACCATTCGCCCGGCCCCTTCGGCACGGCGATGGCCCAGCCTCTGGGCGGCGAGACGATCAACGAGACCGTGATCAACAACAACTATTACGGCGACGACCAGGGACCGCAGGGCGACACGGCGCCGGATGCCGCGCAGGACGCGTCCTACGACCCCGATCCGCCGCCGGCTGACGATGCATCGTACGACGATTCGTCCTTCGACGACGGCGGCAGCGGTGGCGGGGACGATTCCTGGATTTAGCGGGCGACCGCGCCGTCACTCCTCGTCGCTATAGCGGCTGGCGACGTCCATGAACTCGTCCTCCAGCGCGGTGAAGGCAGCGACCACGGCGGGGTCGAAATGGCTGCCGCTGCCTTCGCGGATGATCGCCGCCGCCTTCTCGTGCGGGAAGGGCGGCTTGTAGCAGCGGCGGCTGATCAGCGCGTCGTACACGTCGGCGACCGCCATCAGCCGGGCCGACAGCGGGATCGCCTCCCCCGCCAGTCCCTGGGGATAGCCGGTGCCGTCCCAGCGCTCGTGGTGGCCGTGCGCGATCTCCCGCGCGATGCGCAGGAAGGAGCTTTCGCCGGCCAACGCGATCTCCGCCTGCCCTTCGGCAGCGAAGATGGCGTCGTGGCCCAGCGCGGCGTGGGTCTTCATCACATGGAATTCGTCGTCGCTGAGCTTGCCCGGCTTCAGCAGGATCGAATCCGGGATGCCGACCTTGCCGACATCGTGCAGCGGCGCCGATTTGTAGAGCAGCTCGATGGTTTCCTCGTCCAGCCGGCCGGCATAGCGCGGATCGCGGCTGAGATGGAGCGCGAGCGCCAGCACATAGTTCTGGGTCCGGCGGATGTGGTTGCCGGTCTCGTTGTCGCGGGTTTCCGCCAGCGAGGCCATGGCGCGGATGGTGGCGTCCTGGGCGCGCAGAAGGTCGCGCGTGCGCTCCGCCACCCGGTCCTCCAGCTGCCGGTTCTGGTCGGCGAGCGCGCGCCGCGCCTCGCGCAGGGCGATGTGGGTGCGGACGCGGGCCAGAACCACCGGCGGCGAGATCGGCTTGGTGATGTAGTCGACGGCCCCGACCTCGAACCCACGGGTCTCGTCATGGACCTGCCCCATGGCGGTGATGAAGATCACCGGCACCTCGCGGGTGCGGGCATCCTCCTTCAGCCGTTGGCAGACCTCCACCCCGTCCATGCCCGGCATCATCACGTCCAGCAGGATCAGGTCGGGCAGCGGGTCGCCGGCCAGACGGGCGAGCGCCTGCGGCCCGTCCTTCGCCACGATCAGGCCATAGCTGTCGCGCAGCAGGTCGGCCATCACCTTCAGGTTGATCGGCTCGTCGTCGACGACCAGGATGCGCGGCTTCTCGCCGTTCGGCAGGGCAACCGGGTTCGGCAGGCTCATGTCGCGGTCTCTCTCCAGTCACGCAGGCGGTCGCGCAGTTCGGTCAGGGCGGTGGCCGCGTCGTCGAAATCGAAGGCGCCGGCATGGCGGTTCACCCGCTCCGCCATTTGCGCCACCGGGCTGCCGGTCAGCAGGCGGGCGAGCGCATCGGCCAGATCGCCCGCCTCCGGGTCGCCGGCGATCAGCAGACCGCCCAGCCGGTCGGCCAGCGGCAGGGCGGCCCGCAGCAGGTCGCGCGGAAGGCTGGCCGCCGAGGATGGCGGCGCCATCGGCGGCTCCGCCGCCGGAACGCTGTCCGCCGCCGGCCGCCCGAGGGTGCCGATCCCCTCCACCACCAGCGCGAGGGCGTCGGCCAGCCGGTCGAGCACCCCGTCCTCCAGGACCGGCGGCACCGTCATCGCGCCGGCCTCGATCCGCCCGGCCAGGGCGGACAGGTCCATGGCGCCGACCGTGGCCGCGGTGCCCTTCAGCGTGTGGGACAGCCGCAGAACGTCCTTCCAGCGCTCCTCCCGCACCGCGGCGGCCAGGCGCACGGCCTCCCCCTCGTGGGTGGCGGCGAAATCGGTCAGGATCCGGCGCAGCAGGGCGAGGTTGCCGTTCACGTTGCGCCGGGCGACGGCAAGGTCGAGCGCCGGCAGGCTGTCGGGCAGCGCCGGGGCTGCCGATACGGCGGTGGCCGGCATCGCGGCCGGTCCGGCTGCGGCACCCCCGATCCCGCGCACCGGCTTTAGCCAGCGGGCGAGCGCCGCATACAGCGTGTCCGGATCGATCGGTTTGGAGACATGGTCGTTCATGCCGGAATCGAGGCAGCGTTCGCGGTCGCCGGCCATGGCGTGGGCGGTCATGGCGATGATCGGCAGGCTCGACAGCTCCAGGTCGCGGCGGATCAGCCGCGTCGTCTCATAGCCGTCGAGCCCCGGCATCTGCACGTCCATCAGCACGAGGTCGAACTTCACCTCGCGCAGGCATTGCAGGGCCTCCTCGCCGCTGCCGACCACGGTCGCCTCGATGCCAACCAGTTCCAACAGGCCGCAGGCGACCTGCTGGTTGACCGGATTGTCCTCCACCAGCAGAACGCTGCGCCCGACCAGCGCCGAAAGCTCCGTCGACTGGGTGGGGTCGTTCGCCCGGCGTGCGGTATCGGCGGGCCGGGCCGCCCCGCCCAGCGCCATCATCACCGAATCGAACATGGCGGAGGGCGTCACCGGCTTTTCCAGCACGGCGGTGACCGCGCCCAGCGCACCGTCCAGCGCCCCTTGCACCCCATCGGCGCCATAGGCGGTGGTCATCACCACCGGCGGCTGGGCGCCGGGCAACGCGCGCAGACGGCGCAGCGTTTCCACCCCGTCGAGGTCCGGCATGCGCCAGTCCAGCACCACCAGCTCCACCGCCGGCTTCGCCCCGGCCTGCCCCTCCTCCAGCCGGCGCAGCGCCGACCAGCCATCGCCGACCGATTCCACGGTCAGGCCGAAGCGTTCCAGCATGTCGGTCAGGATGGAGCGCACGGCGTCGCTGTCGTCCACCACCAGAACCCGGCGCTCCATCAGGTCGCGCGGCAGCCGGTCGTCGGCGGTGTCGCCGGCCGCGACGCGGCAGCGTATGGCGAAGCGGAAGATGCTGCCTTCCGCCGGCCGGCTTTCCACCGATACGCTGCCGCCCATCAGTTCCACCAACTGCCGGCAGATCGCCAGCCCCAGCCCGGTGCCGCCGAAGCGCCGCGTGGTGGAGCTGTCGGCCTGGGTAAAAGGGCGGAACAGCGCAGCCGCCTGTTCGGGCGACATGCCGATGCCGGTGTCGCAGACCTCCACCTCCAGCCGGTAATCGTCGCCGGTGCCGATGCGCCCGTCCACCGTCACCACCACCTCGCCCCGCTCCGTGAACTTCACGGCGTTGGAGACTAGGTTGAGGATCACCTGCCCCAGCCGCAACGGGTCGCCGACCAGCGTGCCCGGCACGCCGCCATGCAGGTCGACGATCAGCTCCAACCCCTTCTCCCGCACCTTGGGCAGGACGACCGTCGCCACCTCCTGCAGCACGTCGCCGATGTGGAAGGGGATGGCCTCGATCGTCAGCTTTCCGGCCTCGACCTTCGAGAAGTCGAGAATGTCGTTGATGATGCCGAGCAGGCTGCGCGATGAGGCGTGGATCTTGTCCAGATAGTCGCGCTGGCGCGGCGTCAGTTCCGTCTTCATCATCAGGTGGCTGAGCCCGATCACCGCGTTCATCGGCGTGCGGATTTCGTGGCTCATGTTGGCCAGGAAGTCGCTCTTCTGCCGGTTGGCGCGGTCGGCCTCTTCCTTGGCGCGGGCCAGTTCGTCCTCGGTCCGCTTGCGGTCGGTCACGTCCTTGTGGATGCCGGTGATGCGGGTGGGCAGGCCCTCCGCATCGCGCTCCGTCACCTTGCCGGCCGACAGGATCCAGACCCAGGCGCCCGACTTGTGGCGCATGCGGAACTCGACCTCGTAGACCGCGGCGCGGCCGGCCACATGCTCCTCCAGCGTCGCCAGCACGCGCTCGCGGTCGTCGTCATGCAGCAGCCCGAGCCAGGTGGAGCCGTTGCCGGGAAGCTCGCCGGGGGCATAGCCCAGCATGCCGAGCCAGCGGTCGGAGAAATAGGCGTGGCCCGTCACCGGGTTCCAGTCCCACAGCCCGGTGTTGGAGGCGTCGAGCGCCACCGTCAGCCGCTCCTCGCTTTCCTGCAGGGCGGTCAGTATGCGCTGGCGTTCGGTGATGTCCTGGAAGACGGTGACGGAACCGACGATGCGGCCATCCTCGCGCAGCGGCACCGCGGTGATGGCGATGGGGAAGATGGTGCCGTCGCGCCGGACGAAATGGTCGGTTTCCGAACGATGGATCTCGCCACGCCGGACGGTGTTCAGCACCGCGCAGTCCTTCCCGGCGACCTGCTGCCCCTGCCCATCCATGTAGTGGACGGCGTCATGCAGGGTGATGCCGCGCAGATCCGCCAGCGACCAGCCCAGCAGACGTTCGGCTTCCGGGTTCAGGAAGGTGCAGAAGCCGTTGCGGTCCAGCGAGAAGACGCCCTCGCCCATGCTGTCGGTGATGCTCTGCAGGAAGCGGCGGCTGTCCTCCAGCTCCGCCTCCATCCGCTTGCGTTCGGTGATGTCGGTGCGGATGGCGATGTACTGGTGCGGCTGGCCGTCGGCGGTCAGCAGCGGGACGATGGTCGCCGCGACCCAATACTCCTCGCCCGCCTTGGTGCGGTTGCAGATCTCGCCGTGCCAGACCTGCCCGTCCATGACGGTGTGCCACATCTCCGCGAAGAAGCCGGAGGGGTGGCGGCCGGAACTGACGATGCGGTGCGACCGGCCCAGCAACTCCTCGCGGCTGAAGCCGCTGATCTGGCAGAACTTGTCGTTGGCGTAGGTGATGATGCCGCGGTGGTCGGTGATGCTGACGATGGCATGCTGGTCAAGCGCGAATTTCTGCTGCTCCAGCGCCCGAAGCGCCGCCGACCGCTCCTCCACCAGCGCCGCCATAAGCTGGCTCAGCCGTTCCAGGCTGTCGGTCGGGCTGCTGTCGGCGGAATCCGGCAGTTCGGGGCGGCCGTCCGCCCGCAGCAGGCTGTTGGCGATGCCGCGCAGCCGGCGGATGGCATGGGCCTGCGCCGCCGCCTCGCGCCGCAGCCGCTCGTTGGTGTCGGCCAGCTCCTCCGAACTCAGCTGCAGGCTGCGCGCCCTGAGCGTCAGGTCGCGGTCGGCCTGCTCATAGCTCTGGCCGATGCGGGCGAACAGCGCCGGCAGCGAGTCCAGCATCCGCGCCGCGTCGGCCGACAGGCCGGGGGTGCCGGCGAGCGCCTTCAGTTCAGCCAGCACGGAGTCCGCCGCCTCGGCGGTCGGCAGGCCCAGCACCCGCTTGAACTGGCTTTGCAGCAGGCGGTGCATGCGGTCAGCGTTCCGTCAGCAGGGCGACCGTCATCGTCTGGTTGTGCAGCCGGCAATCGACCAGATCGCGCATCGGCCCGATCTCCCCATAAGAATAGAAGCCGGCCAGTACGGCGCCCGGACCCATGCGGTCGGCCACCGCCTGCACCTCCTCCTCCACCCGGTCGCCCATCACCAGCTTGCGCCCGACACAGCTGACCAGAAGGGCGAGCCGGTCGCCCTCCGCTCCGCCCCCTCCCTCGCTGCCGGCCGCAGCAATGGCGCCGGCCTGCTCCGCCCCGTCGACCAGCCCGTCGGTGCTGGCGTGC
Organism: Azospirillum sp. TSO5; assembly: GCF_003116065.1. Taxonomy (NCBI): domain Bacteria; kingdom Pseudomonadati; phylum Pseudomonadota; class Alphaproteobacteria; order Rhodospirillales; family Azospirillaceae; genus Azospirillum; species Azospirillum sp. TSO5. Next base: position 46,717 of record NZ_LGQY01000028.1, read on the forward strand.
ATCAGCCGCAGGAAGAAGCCCTCCTCCACCGTGCCGGCCAGGATCAGGCCGCCGGCCGCCTCGTCGATGCCGAGGATGGTACGGATCAGCCCGACCGAATCATGGTTGCCGTTCAGCAGTTCGAACGGAAACAGCAGGCCCGACGCCGGCAGGTCGCGGGCATAGTCGCCGAGATAGCGCTTGTAGACGTTCAGCGCCGGCTCGCCGTCCAGCTGGAGCAGCAGGTTGCCGACGGCCTTCGTCACCTTGCGAGCCGGCCCGAACGGTTCCCATCCGCCGACGGAGCCGAGGCCGAGATGCAGGCTTCCGCCGTAAAGTCCGACCGCCACCGCCCGGCTGTCGGACACGCCGGACGGCCCCAGCACCAGCGTGCGGACAAAGGCGCCGCCGTCGCCGGCCAGCCCGCCCGACACCGGAAGGCCCGCCGACAGGCGCGAGGACAGCCCGTCGATCAGCGCGCTGCCGTTCACGCCGACGCCGCGGGCGAACAGCAGAACCCCCGACAATCCGGGCCGGGCGGCAAGCGCCTCTCCCAGCACTTCTCCCGCCTGCTGGCTGTCGTCGGCGGAGGCGATGTCGGCCTCGACCGCGACCGCATCGCCGCCACGGTCGAAGCGGATGGCGGTGACGGTGCAGGACCCGTCGAGCACGGCGTCGCCGGCGATCTCGCCCGCCGTGCTGCATCCGGCGATCACCGCGCCGGGGAATGCGGAGGCCAACCGGGCGGCGAGGTCCGGGCCGACGAAGATGTCGAAGGAACCGAAGACCAGGACGAGATCGGCCGGTTGCGGAGCCAGTTCCGCCGCCGGAGGTGCGAACGCCGCCTGCCAGACCCGCATGCCACTCCCCCTCGCCGATGATTTCCGGGGCAGACTATCACGCGGCCGGAGTCGGGGAGAGGCCCTATAACGTTTGGGGGTGGCGGATGGTCATAATGACGCACGCCGCATCAGCCGTCGGGTGGCCGTAATCCAAAATGGCTAGAACCCGGAATGGCGGAAAATGAGAGTTCCCCCGTAAGGATCTGTCAACCACACTGCGGTATGGTTGGTCTGCCAAGCAGTGCGGATCGGTGCCAATCTCCGGGAGTGGGGGAGCGGTCTGCGGCCGGCAGGAACGAACAAAACGGGCAAAAAGCCCGATCTGACGCATTTTCCGGGGAGCAGGACGCATATGACGATGGACGCGCGCGACGACGCCACGAGGACGAACCGCCAGGACGGCACCCCACGCAGCAGACGGATGGGCGTACGCGGCAAGCTTCTGCTCGCCTTCGCCGGTATGGCCGGCATGACGGTCGCCGCCAGCATCGTCGGGCTGACGTCCTTCTCGGCGGTGGAACGGCCGCTGACGCAGATCGTCGGCACCGGCCTGCCGGAGATGGAACTGGCGAAGCGCCTGTCCGGCGAAAGCAGCGGCATCGCCGCCGCCGCCCCGGTTCTGGCCGCGGCGGAAAGCCAGAGCGAGCGCGAGCGCGTCTATGGCGAGATCATGGGCAACGGCAAGGCGCTGGGCGCCCTGGTGGAGGAACTGGCCTCCCACCGGTCCGGCGACCCGCGGATCGGCGAGCTGCGCAGCAAGACCGAAGGGCTGATCGCCACGCTGGAGCATGGCAACGCCGCGGCCAACCAGCGCCTGTCCGTCCGCGGCACGCGCGAGGCGATGGCCGTCGATCTGGCGAAATCCTACGACGCTTTCCTGACCAACCTCGCTCCGCTGACCGAGCGGGCCGGCGCCACCCTGCGCAGCAAGGGCGAGACGCTGGACAACAGCACCGAGCGCGACATGAACGCGCTGGGCGACGCCGTCCGCTCCCTGATCACCATGTTTGAAGTGCGCGGCGACCTGGGCGTGGCGTCGGAGTCCCTGACCCGCGCCGGGAGTGCGGAGACCGCCTTCGCCGTCACCCAGCACCAGCAGAGCTATCTGGAAGCGGCCGCCCGCATCGTCAGCGCCACCGCGCAGATCGGCAGCCGCCTGAGCAAGGAGGCCTCCGACGGTCTCGACGCCTTCTTCCAGTTGGGCGACGGCGCCACCGGCATCTTCGACATGCGCCGCAAGGCCCTGGAATTGCCGATCGGCAGTGCCGAACGGGAGGCCCTGCGCCAGAAGACGGCCGATGTCCTGGCTGAAGCCGCACGCCGGCAGGCGTCCCTGCTGGAGCAGATGGAATTGCCGCTGATGCGGCTGAAGGCGGAAATCAAGCTGTCGAGCGTCAATGTCCGCTCGCAGACCCGCGATTCCATGCAGGATCTGCTGGGCGACGGGCTGGCCCGTTTCCGCAGCTATCTGGAATTGTCGACCTACGCCGCCGCCACCGTCGGCGCGCTGAACGAGGCGACGCAGGCACCCAGCGCCGAACGGCTGACGATGCTGGAAACCCGTTTCACCACCGCCGCCAAGGCGATGGAGGAGCGGCTGAAGGCGCTGCAGGTCACCGGCGACGACGGGCTGCCGAAGCTGGTCAAGAGCGCCGAGGTCCTGGCCGGCTTCGGCAAGGGCGACACCAGTCTGTTCAAGCTGCGCCGCTCCGAACTCGCCGCCGCCGAAGAGAACGTGAAGGTCCTGGCGGAGAACCGCCAGATCGCCCGGCAGTTCGCCGGCATGATCGACGACCAGATCTCCGCGATGAAGCAGGAGGCGGACACCGCAGCCGCCGGGGCGACCGATGCACTGTCGGCCGGCCGCAAGATGCTGATCCTGTTTGCGGTCGCCAGCCTGATCGGTGCCGCCGCTCTCGCGTGGTTCGTCGTCGGCCGCAACATCGTCGCGCGCATCAGCCAGCTGTCCGATGCCATGCGGGCGATTGCCGCCGGAAACCTGAACGCGCCGATCCCCGCTGCCGGTTCCGACGAGATCGGCGACATGACCCGGGCCCTGATGGTCTTCCGCGACACCGCCAACGAGGCGAGCGCCGCCAACGCCCGTGCCGAGGCGGAGCGCAGCCGTGCTGCCGGCGAACGTCGCCGCGCCATGGTCGAGATGGCGGAGAATTTCGAGAGCAGCGTGCGCGGCGTGCTTGACCGCGTCGCCCGCGCCGCCGGCGAGATGCAGGACATGGCCCAGCGCATGAGCCGCAACGCCGAGGCCACCACCGGCGAAGCCGCCACCGCGGCCAGCACCTCGCAGCAGGCCGAAGGCAGCGTCAAGGCGGTCGCCGCCGCGACGGAGGAACTGTCGGCTTCGATCCAGGAGATCGGCAGCCAGGTCCACGCCTCCAGCCAGATCGCCCGCAAGGCGGCGACCGAGGCCGAACGCACCGACCGCACGGTGGAGGGGCTGTCGCAGTCCGCCAACAAGATCGGCGAGGTGGTGCAGCTCATCAACGACATCGCCAGCCAGACCAACCTGCTGGCGCTGAACGCGACGATCGAGGCCGCCCGCGCCGGGGAGGCCGGCAAGGGCTTTGCCGTCGTGGCGTCGGAGGTCAAGAGCCTCGCCAACCAGACCGGCAAGGCGACGGAGGAGATCTCCAGCCAGATCCAGGCGATGCAGTCGGTGACCCAGGAGGCGGTGGACGCCATCCGCTCCATCGCCGGCACCATCCGCGAGATCAACGAGATCGCCGCCACCGTCGCTGCGGCGGTCGAGCAGCAGAGTGCCGCCACCCGCGAGATCGCCCGCAATGTGGGCGAGGCCGCCGACGGCACCCAGCATGTCCGCCGCAACATCGATTCCGTCGCCCGCGCCGCCGCGGAATCCGGCGAATCCGCCACCCGCGTGCTGACCGCCTCCTCCACCGTCGCCGACGAGGTGCGGTCGCTGGGGTCCCAGGTCGACGGCCTGGTCAACCGCATGCGGGCGGGCTGACCGGTCCTCAGAAGCGATAGGCAACAAAAAGAAAGCCCCTCTTCCTTTACCGGAGAGGGGCTTTTCTTATGGCAAGGCGGTCGCTCAGCGGCGACGCGGCTCCACCATGATCGGCCGCCAGATCACCGCGGCGCCGGCACCGGCGCCGCAAGCGCCGCCGCAGAATTCCTCGTATGTGTCGGTGGCGCCGCCCTGGGTGCTGGGGGTGCCGCCCTGGGTGTCGATGCCGGCCCGCGCCTGTTGCTGCTGGGCCATCTGCTGCTGCTGGGACTGAGTGGTCATACCATTTCTCCTCTCGGGGAGGCATGAGGTATCAAAATACTCAGAGGCGATCAACTTGGATTTTCGGCCAATATCTCGTGACTTATTTTGGCCCGGCCCCCGAAAACCGCCGCTTGTTTTGCGCTGCCGAAGAGTTGAGCGTGCACCGCACAAGAAAAGGGCAAGTCGGACCAAGCCCTTCGTCTGCAAACAAAATGCGCCCTTCCTCGCGGTGGAGGAAAGGCGCATTCGTGGGCAACGCTACGGCGGAAAGCCGCGCGGTGGTGCGGTGCAGTAAAGCGGTCAGCCGCTGTTGCGCAGACCGGCGGCGATACCGTTGATGGTCAGATGGATGCCGCGGGCGATCTGCTCGCCACTGTCGCTGGTGCGGTGGCGCTTCAGCAGCTCGACCTGGACATGGTTCAGCGGGTCCAGATAGGGGAAGCGGTTGCGGATCGACCGCGCCAGCAGCGGGTTGTTCTCAAGCAGGGCCGTCTGGCCGGTGATCGCCAGCAGCGCGTCGATGCTGTCCTGCCATTCCGCCCGGATGCGGGAGAAGATGGCATCGCGCAGCGCAGGATCCGACACCAGCCCGGCATAGCGCGACGCGATGGCGATGTTCGACTTGGACAGCACCATGTCCATGTTGGACAGCAGCGTGCTGAAAAAGCCCCAGTCGCGGTGCATGGCGCGCAGCCGTTCCATCCCGTCGGGATGCTGGGCCAGATAGGCCTTCACCGCCGATCCGAAGCCGTACCAGCCCGGCAGCATCAGGCGGCATTGCGCCCAGCTGAACACCCAGGGGATGGCGCGCAGATCCTCGATGCTGGTCGACTTCTTGCGCGACGCCGGACGGCTGCCGATGTTCAGATTGGCGATCTCGCCGATCACCGTCGACTCCCAGAAATACGTCTCGAAGCCCTCGGTGTCGTAAACCAGCCCGCGATAGGCCTTGAAGGCGTGCTCCGACAGCTCTTCCATGGTCTGGAGGAACTGATCGGAACAGGGGGCGGCCGATTCCGGGTGCAGCAGCGTGGCTTCCAGCGTCGCCGCTGCCAGCGTTTCCAGGTTGCGGCGGCCGACCTCCGGGTTGGAATATTTGCCGGCGATGACCTCGCCCTGTTCGGTGATGCGGATGGCGCCCTGCACGGCACCGGCCGGCTGGGCCAGGATCGCCTGATAGCTGGGGCCGCCGCCGCGGCCGACCGAACCGCCGCGGCCGTGGAACAGCCGCAGCCGCACGCCATGCTTGGCGAACACCTCGACCAGTGCGATCTCGGCCTTGTACAACTCCCAGCCGGAAGTGAGGAAACCGCCGTCCTTGTTGCTGTCCGAATAGCCGAGCATCACCTCCTGCAGGTTGCCGCGGCTCTCCAGGAAGCGCCGGTAGGTCGGGATCGACAGCAGCCGGTCCATGGTGACGGCGCAGTTGCGCAGATCGCCGATGGTCTCGAACAGCGGCGCGATGTTCAGGTCCAGCGCCTTTTCCTTCGGCCGCAGCAGCCCGGCTTCCTTCAGCAGGACGGCGACCTCAAGGATGTCCGACACGCCGTCGGTCTTGGAGATGACGCAGTTCACCACCGCATCGGCGCCGAAGCGGGCGCGGGATTCGGCGGCGGTGCGCAGGATGTCCAGTTCGGACCCGGTCTCTTCCGAATAATCGGCGTAGCGCGAGGCGAGCGGACGGTTGGTCTCCAGCTCCCGCACCAGCAGTTCGATCCGTTCGTCCTCCGACAGCGTCTTGTAATCCACGCCGGCGTCGGCGAAGGACAGCAGTTCCGCCACGGACCGCTCATGCACGTCGGAGTTCTGGCGCAGGTCGATGCTGGCCAGATGGAAACCGAACAGGTCCACCGCGCGTCGCAGGTGGCGCAGCCGGCCCTTGGCGAGTGCGGCCGAACCGTTGACGGTCAGCGAGCGGTCGATGATGTCGAGGTCGGCGCGGAACTCCGCCGGGGTCAGGTAAGGCGGTGCGTCGCCCACGGCGTGGCGCGGCGCCTCCAGCCCGTCCAGCGTCCGCAGGGTCGCGGCGACCCGCGCATAGAGGCCGGAAATGGCGCGGCGGTACGGCTCCAGCTTGCGGTGCGGCGAGGGATCGGGCGAGCGTTCGGCCAGTTGGCGCAGCGGCTCCGACACGTCGATGACGCGGGTGCTCAGCGACAGCTCCGACCCCAGAGTGTGAAGCTCATCCAGATAGAATTGCAGGGCGCGGGTGCTCTGCATCCGCATCGCCTGACGCAGGACGGGGGCGGTGACGAAGGGGTTGCCGTCGCGGTCGCCGCCGATCCAGCTGCCCATGCGCAGGAAGGACGGCAGCTCCGTCGTCGCCCAGGACGGGTCGGTCTTGCGCAGATGGTCTTCCAGCTGGGCGTAGAAGCGCGGCATCTCGCGCAGGAAGGTGTAGTCGTAGAAGGTCAGGCCGTTCGCCACCTCGTCGGTCACCGCCAGCTTGGTGGCGCGCAGGATCGCGGTCTGCCACAGCGTCAGCACGGCGCGCTGGAGCGATTCGAGGTTGGTCTCCTCCTCCTCCGGCGTCATCGGCCCGTGGTCGCGCTCCGCCAGCAGGTTGGCGACCGCCATCTGCACGGTCAGGATGCTCTTGCGCTGCACCTCGGTCGGGTGGGCGGTCAGCACCGGGCTGACCAGCGCGCCGTCGAAGAACTCCTTCAGCTGCTGGGTGGTGACGCCGGCCTTCGTCGCCTCGTCCAGCGCGTGGGCCATCGTGCCTTCGCGCGGGGCCGAACCGGCGAGCGCATGGGCGCGGGTGCGGCGGATGTGGTGCTGGTCCTCGGCGATGTTGGCGAGGTGCGAGAAGAAGCTGTAGGCCCGCACCACCCGCGCCGTCTGCGGCGGCGACAGGCTGTTCAGGATCGCCTCCAGCTCCTTGCGGGCGCCCTGGTCCTCTTCACGGTGGAAGCGGATGGAGGTCTGGCGGATCCGCTCGACGATGTCGAACACCGCCTCCCCCTCCTGGCTGCGGACGGTGTCGCCCAGGATGCGCCCCAGCAGGCGGATATCTTCGCGGAGCGGCTGGTCCTTCGTCTCGGAACTTTCCTGCAGCAGGATGGCGGACATGGGCGGCGGTTTCCTGGTCGAGGATTGACGGATACGGGTCGATGCGCGAACGCTGGATACTTGAATGGGGATGATCAAAGTCCGGGCAGGAGAATCCCCCTGCACGCGAAGTGGTCAGACCATCGGCGACAGCATGCCCATTCTGTCAGAAGTTTCAACCGTCCGTGTGCTGGTGCGAAATGATTTCCATAATTCGCAGCGCTGAGAAATGCGACGTCGCATAAGGGCATGCGCATCGGCCCGCCCGGTCTCCCAGCGTCCTGCGCAAAATCGCATGCGTGCGGCACTACCATACAAGTTTCGGCTTGCGGGCGCCCGGCTACCATACTAGCATTTGGGCGGGTTACGAATTATCCGCATCTTCCGCTACATCGATCGCAGTCCGGCCGGGCCCCTGGTGCGCCGGCCGCTTCCAGCTTGCCGGCCACACCCAAAAAATGCCTTGAACGGGAGGGACCTTCCAATGATCGACCTCGGGATTTCGAGACGCGGCTTCCTTGCGGCCTCCGCCGGCACCGCCGGTTTGCTGGCTGCCGGCCGTCCGGTTTTCGCGGCCTTGCAGAAGCCGGCGAGCCCGGTCACGCTGAACGTGGTGGACGTCGCCGGCAATCTGGCGCTGACCCAGAAGGCGATCGAGAATTACCGCAAGGCCAAGCCCGACTGGGCCTCGCGCATCGTCTTCTCCAAGGCGCCGGCGCCGGAACTTCCCGGCAAGCTGAAGGCGCAGCAGGACGCCAACCGGGTCGACATTGATCTGGTGCTGACCGGCACCGACGTGCTGTCGGCCGGCATCGACCAGAAGCTGTGGATCAATCTGCTGCCGGATCGCGCCGGTGACCTGCCGAAGCTGTCCGACATCTATCTGGAGCCGGCCGCCCGCATGCAGGGTCTCGCCGAAGGCCAGGGCGTCGTCGTTACCTACTACCCGTCGGGCCCGCTGTTCGAATATGCGCCGGAACGGGTGAAGCAGGTGCCGAAGACGGCGGCGGAGCTGCTGTCCTGGGCGAAGGCCAATCCGAAGCGCTTCGCCTATGCCCGCCCGGCCAACTCCGGTCCCGGCCGCACCTTCCTGATGGGGCTGCCCTACATCCTGGGCGACAAGGATCCCAAGGATCCCGTCAATGGCTGGGAAAAGACCTGGGCTTACCTGCGCGAACTGGGCGAGACCATCGAGGCCTATCCGGCCGGCACCACCCCGACCATGAAGGCGCTGGGCGAAGGGTCGCTCGACATCATCGTCTCGACCACCGGCTGGGACATCAACCCGCGGGTGCTGGGCGTGGTGCCGAAGTCGGCCGAGGTTTTCGCGGTGGAGAATTTCCGCTGGGTCGCCGACGCCCATTACATGTGCATCCCCAAGGGCGTGTCGGCGGAAAAGCTGGCCGTCATCCTGGACCTGATGAATCACCTGCTGACCCCGGCGCAGCAGGCCTACACCTATGACGAGGGCTATTTCTATCCCGGCCCGGCAGTGAAGGGCGTGACGCTCGCCATGGCGCCGAAGGAAAGCCAGGACGCCATCGCCGAGTTCGGCCGCCCATCCTACGACAAGCTGATCGCCGACCACCCCATCGAACTGCCGCTCGCCGCCGACAAGCTGGTCCAGGCCTTCCGCCGCTGGGACGAGGAGATCGGCGCGCGCAAGGGCAAGTGACAGCGTTCCAGCTGACGACAGCGCCCCATTCGCAAGCCCTCTCCCGGGGCGGGAGAGGGCGCAAACTGCGACAGCGCTCCATCCAGCCACAGGACCCCGGAATGAACGTCGGACCCACCACCTTCAAGCAACTGCACCTTCAGGGAGTGAGGCGGGAGTTCGACGCCTTCACGGCGCTGAAAGGGCTGGACCTGACCATCGAGCGGGGCGAGTTCATCGCCCTGCTCGGCCCCTCGGGCTGCGGCAAGACCACCGCGCTGAACTGCATCGCCGGGCTGCTGCCCGTCAGCGGCGGACGCATCATGCTGGATGACCGCCGGGTCGACGTGCTGCGGCCGGAAGAGCGCGGCTTCGGCATGGTCTTCCAGAATTACGCCCTGTTCCCGCATATGACCGTGCGCAAGAACATCGGCTTCGGCCTGCGCATGCGCGGCGTCCCGAAGCCGGAACTGGAAAAGCGCGTCGACGCCGCACTGGCGGCGGTGCGCCTGGAATCCCAGGCGGAGAAGCTGCCCGGCCAGCTGTCGGGCGGCCAGCAGCAGCGCGTCGCCATCGCCCGCGCCATCGTGGTCGAACCGCCGCTGGTGCTGATGGACGAGCCGCTCTCCAATCTGGACGCCAAGCTGCGGCTGGAGATGCGGCAGGAAATCCGCCGGATCCACCAGTCGCTCGGCTCCACCACCATCTACGTCACCCACGACCAGGAAGAGGCGCTGTCGCTGGCCGACCGCATCGTCGTGCTGCGCGACGGCGCTATCCGGCAGGTCGGCACCCCGGCGGAACTTTACGCCCTGCCCGCCCATCTCGACGTCGCCGACTTCATGGGCTTCCGCAACCGCGTGAATGGCGAACTGGTCGGGATGGAGGGCGAGGATGCCCTGCTCGACATCGAAGGCACGGTGATCCGCGGCCGGATGCGTGCCTCCTCCGCCGGCAAGGCGGCCGTCGCAGCGATCCGCCCCGACGATCTTGAGCCGACCGGCACCGACACCGGCATTCCGGTGCGGGTGGAGGCGGTGGAGTATCGTGGTCGTGGCTTCCACGGCGTCGGCGTCACCGCGTCGGGGACGGAGCTGCATTTTGCCTCCCCTTATCCGCTGCAGCGGGGCGCCGCCATCCGGCTCGGCGCCGATGCCGGCCGCGTGCTGGTGTTCGGTGACGCGCGATGAGCGCCGTCATGGAAGGCCGCGCCGAGGGCCCGACCCTGCGCCAGCGGCTGGCCGCCCGCGGCATCGACGGGGCGACCCTGCTGGTGCTGCCCTGCGTGGCGCTGATCCTTGGGCTGTTCATCTACCCGTTCCTGTACGGGCTGATGCTGTCCTTCGAGCCGAAGGACGGGTCGCTGTTCGGCAACTATGCCAGATTCTTCAGCGATCCGTTCCTCTACGGCACCATCTTCAAGACGCTGCGACTGGCTTTCCCGGTGACGCTGCTGAACCTGCTGATCGCGATCCCCATCGCCTTCCGGGTGCGGCTGATGCGGCGCCAGCGGCTGCTGACCACCCTGCTGGTGTTGCCGATCACGCTTGGCACCGTGCTGGTCGCCGAAGGCATGCTGTTCTATTTCGGGCCGCAGGGCTGGTTCAACCGGGTCCTGATGGCGGTCGGGCTGCTGTCCACCCCGATTTCGGTGCTGAACGGCTATTGGGGCGTCTTCATCTCGCTGGTGCTGACCGGCTTCCCCTTCACCTTCCTGCTGACGCTGTCCTACGTCACCGGCATCGACCCGTCGCTGGAGAATGCGGCGGCGACGCTGGGCGCCGGGCCGGCTGCCCGCTTCCGTGAGGTCTTCCTGCCGCTGCTGATCCCCGGCCTCGCCATCACCTTCTGCCTGTCCTTCGTCCAGGCCTACTCGGTGCTGCCTTCGGCGGTGCTGGTCGGCGATCCGGCCAACGCCACGCGCGTCATCTCCATCGCCGCCTATCAGGCCGCGTTCGAGGAGTACGACTACTCCATGGCCTCGGCCATCGCGATGATCATGGGGGCGGTCCAATTGCTGGTGGTCGTGGCGGTTCTCGGCTGCCGCTCGCTGTTCTACCGCGGCCCCGCCGCGGGCGCCAAAGGCTGAGGAGAGGCGGCAATGCAGAAATCCATCATGTCCCGCCTGTGGGTCTTCGCCGTCTGGGCGGTGATCGGGCTGTTCCTTATCAATTTGATGGGGCTGATCGCCTCGGTGCTGACCTCCTCGGTGGCGACGCGCTGGCTCGGCACCTTGATGCCGGCGGGCTTCACCACCCGCTGGTATTTCGCCGCCTGGGACGAGTTCCAACTGGGAGACGTGCTGTGGGTCACCTTCCAGGCGGTCGGGGCTGTGGTCCTGCTGTCCGGCCTGCTCGGCGTCCCGGCCGCCTATGCGCTGGCGCGGCGCGAATTCCCGGCCAAGCGGGCGGTGATGCTGCTTCTGCTTCTGCCCCTTCTGGTTCCGCCGATCACCTACGGCATCCCGCTGGCGACGGTGCTGTACAAGGCGGGGCTGGGTGGCACGCTGACCGGCGTCATCCTGGCCAATCTGGTGCCCACCGTGCCCTTCGTGGTGCTGGTGATGATCCCCTTCATCGAGCAGATCGATCCCCGCACCGAGGCGGCCGCCCGCGTCTTCGGCGCCAACATCTTCCAGATGTTCGTCCATGTGCTGGTGCCGATGCTGATGCCGGGCGTGCTGGCGGCGCTGCTGCTGGTGCTGGTGCGGACCATCGGCATGTTCGAGCTGACCTTTCTGGTCTCCGGGCCGGGCAGCCAGACGCTGGTGGTGGCGCTCTATTATGCGGTGTTCGCCTCCGGTGTTCGGGCGGTGCAGTCGATCGACGCCATGGCGGTCATCTATATGGCGACCACGCTGGTCTGGCTGATCGTCGCCCTGCGCTTCGTCAACCCGACCCAGATCGTCGGCCGCGGCAAGCGTCCCGCAGCGTAAGCTCGGGGTTACGGCCCGGCTCCACTCAAGACCATGATGCCGGCATCATGGTCTTGCAGTCGGTCCTCACAATTTCCGTCGGCACAGGCCGACGGTTTATTTGTGGAACTCTGGCAGGGACTGTTTGGCGGGAAAGAGCTTTCGTTGGCAAATCCGCACCATGCCAAGTCGGGGTGGCGGGAAATACTCTTGCCGCTGGCTTGGTATGGTAGTATCCTGATAGACCAGATATTCGCTCCGGCCCTTTGGGCCGGTTTCGAGGCGCCATAAACCATGACGTGCCGATGCTGAACAAGATCGACGTGGAATCCGGCGAACCGATCGCGCGGCGCGTGTACCGGGTGCTGCGCCAAGCCATCGTGACGATGCAGTTCCGTCCCGGTCAAGCCCTGTCCGAGCAGGAGATCGCCGATCAGCTCGGCGTCAGCCGCCAGCCGGTGCGCGAAGCCTTCATCAAGCTGAGCGAGTCGGGGCTGCTGACCATCCGGCCGCAACGCGGGACATTCGTCGTCAAGATCTCGGTCAAGCAGGTGCTCGACGCCCGCTTCGTGCGCGAGGCGGTGGAGACCGCCGTGGTGCGCAAGGCCTGCGAAACCATCACGCCGGCCGGTATCGCCGAACTGCGCGACAACCTGAAGGCCCAGTGGGACATCGCCGACGAACCGGTTCCGGTGCGCTTCCTGGAACTGGACGAAGCCTTCCACCGGACCATCGCCATCGGGGCGGAGTGCGAGTATGCGTGGCGCATCGTCGAGGAGACGAAGGCCCAGATGGACCGCGTCCGCTATCTCAGCGTTCCTTACGCCACGCCGATCCGCCGGCTGATCTCGCAGCATCAGGCGGTGGTCGAGGCCATCGTCGCCCGCGACCCCGCAAAGGCGGAGGCGGCGATGGGGCTGCATCTGCGCGAAATCCTGACCTCCCTGCCCGAGCTGGAGGGCAAGTTCCCCGACCTGTTCACCCTGGACGACGCCGCGCCTCCGCCGCCCCAGAAGGCGGCCTCCCGAAATGCGGGCCGCGCGAGGGTTGCCGGAGCGCGCTGATCGGCCCAGCTTTCAGGGGACGGTGAGGGGCGGTCCGGCATGGTTCGTCCGTCTCCATCGACGGCGCGGTCGGGGAGATCAGTTCGCCCAGGGAACAATCCGGATTGCCCTTCTCCGATTCCTGTGACATACTACCATACAAGAATGTGAGCGCGCAGCTCGCCAGGAAGGAAGCAGTTCCCATGCAAACGCCCGCATCGTCCTCTTCTCCTTCCGGTGCCCCGTCCCGGCGCCTCGACGCCTCCACATTGGCCACCCTGCCGGCGGCGGTGGCGCGGCCCGGTTACGACCGCAGGGATCTGGAGATCGGCATCGTCCATCTCGGGGTCGGCGCCTTCCAGCGCGCCCATCAGGCGGCCTATACCGACGCGCTGCTGGAGACGCAGTTTGGGGCGTGGGGCATCGCCGGGGTCAGCCTGCGCAGCCCCGACACCCGCGACGCGCTGGAACCGCAGGATGGGCTCTACACCGTCGCCGTGCGCGACGCGGAGGGGGAGCGGCTGCGGGTGATCGGCTGCCTGCTGGAACTGCTGGTGGCGCATGAGGATCCGGAAGCGGTGCTGGAGCGGATGTGCCGCCCGTCGGTGCGCATCGTCACCCTGACGGTGACGGAGAAGGGCTATTGCCACGACCCGGCGACCGGGGCGCTGAACGAGGACCATCCCGACATCCGCCACGACCTGGACAATCCGGCCAAGCCGCGCACCGCCATCGGCTTCCTGGCCGAGGCGCTGTCCCGCCGCCGCGCCGGCGGTCTGCCGCCCTTCACCGTGCTGAGCTGCGACAACCTGCCGAGCAACGGCGACACCGTCGCCCGCATCCTGCGCCGCTTCGCCGAGCTGCGCGGTGCCGATTTCGGCGCCTGGGTGGCGGAGTCCGTCGCCTGCCCCAACAGCATGGTCGACCGCATCGTTCCGGCCACCACCGAGGCCGACCGTGCCCGCGTATCCCAGTCGCTGGGCGCGCAGGACGCCTGGCCGGTGGTGACGGAGCCCTTCACCCAGTGGGTGGTCGAAGACCGTTTCCCTGCCGGCCGCCCGGCCTGGGAGACGGTGGGGGTGGAACTGGTCGCCGACGTCCACCCCTATGAGACGATGAAGCTGCGGTTGCTGAACGGCAGCCACTCGACCATCGCCTATCTGGGCTATCTGGCGGGCTATGAGACGGTGTCGGACACCATGGCCGATCCAGCCTTCGCCACGCTGGTCCGCAACCTGATGGACCGCGAGACCGGGCCGACGCTGCGCATGCCTCCCGGTGCGGATATGGAGCAGTACAAGGACGCGCTGATCGCCCGCTTCCGCAATCCGGCGCTGCGCCACCGCACCTGGCAGATCGCCATGGACGGCACGCAGAAGCTGCCGCAGCGGCTGCTGAACCCGATCCGCGACCGGTTGGCCGCCGGCCTCTCCATCGACCGGCTGGCCTTGGCCGTCGCCGCCTGGATGCGCTACGTCGCCGGCACCGACGAGGCCGGCAAACCCATCGACGTGCGCGACCCGCTGGCGACCCGTCTGGCGGAAATCGCTGCCTCCACCGCCGGCAACCCCAACCGGCTGGCCGAGGCTCTGTTCGGTCTGACCGCAGTGTTTGGCGAGGATCTGCCGCGCGACCCGCGCTTCACCGGCCCGGTCACCGCCGCGCTCAACCGGCTGTTTGCCGAGGGTGCGCGCGCCGTGGTTGCCGCCACCGCCTGACCCCGCTTTACAGCATCATCTTCTTTAGGGAGTGTTCCCGTGGTTGCCCTGACCGTCGAAAAGCCGCATGTGCTGGCGCTCCGCCCCGAAAACGCCCCGGATGCCGGGCCGGTCAAGGCCGGCGAGGTGCTGGTCCGCGTCCGGCGCGCCGGGATCTGCGGGTCCGACCTGCACATCTACCACGGCTCCAACCCCTTCGCGGTCTATCCCCGCGTGATCGGCCACGAGTTCGCCGGCACGGTCGAGGCGGTGGGCGACGGCGTGGGCAATGTCGCGGTCGGCGACCATGTGGTGGTCGATCCAGTGGTGTCCTGCGGCCGCTGCTACGCCTGCCGCGCCGGGCGGACCAATGTCTGCGCCAATCTGGAGGTGTTCGGCGTCCATCGCGACGGCGGGTTCCGCAACCATGTCGTGGTGCCGGCAGCCAACGCCATCAAGGTGCGCTCCGACCTGCCCTTCTCGCTTGCTGCACTGGCGGAGCCGCTGTCCATCGCCGCGAACGTGCTGTCGCGCACCGGCATCGGCGCCGACGACACGCTGCTGGTCTATGGTGCCGGGACGGTGGGGCTGACGGTGGTGCAGGTCGCCAAGCTGCACGGCGCCCGCTGCATCGTCGCCGACCTGGACGACAAGCGGCTGGAGCGGGCGAAGGAGTTCGGCGCCGACGTGGTCCTCAACTCGTCGCGCGTGTCGGTGCCCGACGCGGTGCGCGACGAGAATGACGGGCTAGGGCCCACGGTGGTGATCGACGGCGCCGGCGTCCCGGCCCTGCTGGAGGAGGCCTGCCGCCTCGCCAGCCCGGCGGCGCGCATCGGCCTGCTGGGCTTCTCCCCCGCCCCCTGCAACATCAGCCAGCAGGAGATCGTGAAAAAGGAGTTGACGCTGGTCGGCTCCCGCCTGAACCGCCGCCTGCTGCCGCAGGTCATCGACTGGCTGGAGAGCGGCAAGCTGCAGCCGGCGGCGATGATCACCCAGGTCTTCCCGATTGCCGACGCGGCTAGCGCCTTCGCCCTGATCGAAACCGACCCGTCCAGCACGATCAAGGTGCAACTGGACTTCGAGGGCTGAGGGTTTGTGAGCTTTTCTCGGCTGTCATTCCCGCGAAGGCGGGAATCCAGACCTGCCGAATGGAGGCTTTCATCGTGAAGCCTGGATCCCCGCCTTCGCGGGGATGACGGCCGAGAAGGGAGCCTGAAGGTTCACAGCCTCTTACCGCCTCAGTCCATCCATCACCCAATGCAAGGCGGACCTGATCCGCCCATAACGGAGGAACACCAGGATGAACAGCAAGACCCCGATCTCCCGCCGCACGCTGGCGAAGAGCATCGGCCTCGGCGCCGGCATCGCCGCAGGTGCGACGCTGCTGGGCGGCATCGCCGCGCCGGCCATCGTCCGCGCCCAGGCCAAGACGACGCTGAAGCTCGGCCACCTCGCCAACGAGGACAATGTCTGGCACAAGGCCTCGCTGGTCTTCGCCGAGGAAGTCGCCAAGCGCACAAACGGCGCGGTCGAGGTCAAGGTGTTCCCCAACGAGCAGCTCGGCAAGGAAACCGACCTGATCAAGGGCATCCAGCTCGGCACCATCGACTTCACCATCACCGGTGAATCGCTGCAGAACTGGGCGCCGGCCGCGGCGCTGCTGGCGGTTCCCTATGCCATCCGCGATCTCGACCATCTCGACAAGGTCGTCACCGGCGAGCCGGGCAAGAAGATCGCCGACGCCATCGAGCAGAAGACCCAGTTGGTCCCGCTGACCTACTTCGCCCGCGGCCCGCGCAACCTGACCAGCAAGCGCCCGATCAAGTCGCCGGACGAGCTGAACGGCCTGAAGATGCGCGTCCCCAACGTGCCGCTGTTCGTGTCCTTCTGGCAGGGGCTGGGCGCCAAGCCGACGCCGATGGCCTTCTCGGAGGTCTTCACCGGCCTGCAGAACGACACCATCGAGGCGCAGGAGAACCCGCTGGCCCTCATCAAGTCGGCGAGCTTCTACGAGGTCCAGAAATACGTGAACCTGACGGAGCACGTCATCAGCTGGATCTATCTGGTCGGCGGGTCGAAGAAGCTGAACAAGATGCCGGCCGAGCAGCGCACCGCGATCATGGAAGCCGCCAAGGCAGCGCAAGCCGCCGAGCGCAAGCTGTTCATCGAGGACGAGACCAAGCTGGCGGCCGACCTGAAGGCCAAGGGCATGGAGTTCATCACCGTCGACAAGGCCGCCTTCGCCGAGATGGGCCGCCCGGCCGTCGTCGCGGCGCTGTCGCCGGAGATCAAGCCGATCTACGACGAAATCCTCGCGGTGAAGTGAGGGGGAAGACCCTAGCCCTCTCCCGTCCCGGGAGAGAGAGGGGACCCACGAAGTGGGGAGGGTGAGGGGGAATGCGAGAATCCCGAACCGCATGGTTCCTTGCACCACCCCTCACCCCTCCCACCGCTTCGCGGCGGGCCCCTCCCCTCTCCCGGGGCGGGAGAGGGTGTACTCCCCCCAACCGCAAGAGCCTTTCCAATGCGCAACGCCTTTGCCGCCGCGGTGTCGGCCGTCTCCGCCCTTTGCCGCTGGGGAACCCTGGCGGCCATCGGCGTCCTCATCGTCGTCGTGACCATCCAGGTGCTGGGCCGCATTCCCGGTTTCCCCTCGCCGCCCTGGACGGAGGAGGTGGCCCGCTTCGCGCTGGTCCATCTCGTCGCCTTCTCCTGCGGGCTGGCGCTGCTGCGCGGCGAGCTGGTGAACGTCGACATGTTCATCCTGCTGCTGCCCAAGCCCCTGCAGACGGCGGTCGCCCGACTGGTCGATCTGGCGATCCTGGTCTTTGCCATCGCCATCATCCCCGGCGCCTGGGATTACGTGGTCGGCAGCATCGGTGAGCGGGCACGCTCCATCAACGTGCCGATGATCTGGGTCTATGTGGTGACGCTGATCATCCCGGTGTCGCTCGCCTTCTTCTCGATCGCCCGGCTGGCCGGGCTCGGGCGCGATTCCGCGCCGCCCAGCCATGGGGAAACCGTCTGATGGTCACCGCACTGTTCGTCACCTTCGCCGTCCTGCTGATCCTGGGCGCGCCGGTGGGCATCGCGCTGGGCGGGGCTTCGGCGGTTTATCTGGTCGGCAGCGACATCGACCTCGCGGTGGTTCCGCAATTCATGTATGCGGGCATGGACAGCTTCGTTCTGCTCTGCATCCCCGGCTTCGTGCTGGCCGGCAACCTGATGAACGGCGGCGGCATCACCGACCAGATCGTGCTGTTCAGCAACCGGCTGGTCGGCCATATCCGCGGCGGCCTCGGCCTTGCCAACGTGACGGGATCGATGGTGTTCGCCGGCATCTCCGGCACCGCGGTGGCGGAGACCGCCTCCATCGGCGCGGTGATGATCCCGGCGATGCGCAAGTCCGGCTATGACGCGCCCTTCGCCGCCGCGGTGACCGCCGCCGCCTCCACCGTCGGGCCGATCATCCCGCCCAGCGTGCCGATGATCATCGTCGGCACCCTGACCGGCCTGTCGGTCGGCAAGATGTTCATGGCCGGCGCCATTCCGGGCCTGCTGCTGGGCATCGGCATGATGCTGACGGTCTGGATCCTGGCGCGGGTGCGCAACTATCCGCGGGAGCCCTGGCAGGGTTTCGGCGCCCTGCTGCGCGCCAGCCGCGGTGCCTTCTGGGCGCTGCTGATGACGGCGATCATCCTGTTCGGCATCGTCGGCGGCTATTTCACCCCGACCGAGGCTTCCATCGTCGCGGCGCTCTACGCCTTCGTCATCGGGTTGTTCGTCTACAAGGGCTTCAAGCTGCGCCAACTGCCCGGCATCCTGCTGGAAAGCGCCATCGGGGCGGGCGGGCTGATTCTGCTGGTGGGCCTCGCCAACGTCTTCGGCTGGATCCTGACCAGCGAGCAGATCCCGCAGGCCATCGCCGCCTCGATGCTGGCGCTGACCACCAACAAGTATCTGATCATCCTGCTGATCAACATCCTCCTGCTGATCGTCGGCACCTTCATGGAGACGATCGCGGCGCTGATCATCCTGTTCCCGCCGCTGCTGGCGGTGGCAACCCAGGTCGGCATCGACCCGATCCATTTCGCCACCTTCGCCGTGCTGAACCTGATGATCGGCCTCACCACCCCGCCGGTCGGCGTCTGCCTGTTCGTCGCGGCGAACATCGCGAAGATCTCGCTGGGCGCCATCACCAAGGCGATCTGGCCCTTCCTGCTCTGCAACATCGTGATCCTGTTCCTGGTCTCCTACATCCCGGCCCTGTCGCTGTGGCTGCCGAGCCTGCTTTTCCGCTGACACCCAAATCCAAAGCCCCTCTCTTTCCAAGGAGTTCGCAGCCATGGAACAATCCTGGCGCTGGTTCGGCCCCGAAGACGCCATCAAGCTGAACCACATCCGCCAAGCCGGCGCCACCGGCGTGGTCACCGCCCTGCACCACATCCCCTACGGCGTCGTCTGGTCGGTCGAGGAAATCCAGAAGCGCAAGGCGATGATCGAGTCCGACAAGGAACTCGGCCTCAGCTGGACCGTCACCGAAAGCCTGCCGGTGCACGAGGCGATTAAGATCGGCGAAGGCGACCTGACCGAGCTGTTCGACAACTACCGCCAGTCGATGCGCAACCTCGCCGCCTGCGGCGTGACCACCATCTGCTACAACTTCATGCCGGTTCTGGACTGGACGCGGACGGACCTGGCGGCGGCTCTGCCGGGCGGCGGCACCTCGCTGCGCTTCAACGCCCATGAGCATGCCGCCTTCGACGTCTACATGCTGGAACGTCCGGGCGCCGAGGAGGACCATTCGCCGGAGGTCCTCGCCAAGGCCAAGGAGTGGTTCGACCGCTCGTCGGAAAGCGACCGGGCAAAGCTGCTGTCGAACATCATGGCCGGCCTGCCGGGCGCCTATGACCGCTACGACATTCCCGGCCTGCGCAAGATGATCGCGCGCTTCAACGGCATGTCCGCCGACGGCCTGCGCGAGACGCTGGCCCGCTTCCTGCGCGAGGTGATCCCGACGGCGGAGGAGGTCGGCATCCGCATGGCGATCCACCCCGACGACCCGCCCCGCCCGCTGTTCGGCCTGCCCCGCATCGTCAGCACCGAGGACGACCTCGCCCACCTCATCAACGCGGTGAAGTCGCCGAACAACGGCCTGACCTTCTGCACCGGCTCGCTGGGCGCGGGCCAGACCAACAATGTGCCGGCGATGGCCAAGCGCTTCGCCGAGGACATCCATTTCGTCCACCTGCGCAACGTCGCCAAGGAACCGGACGGGTCCTTCGAGGAAGCCGACCATCTCGGCGGCGACGTCGACATGGTGTCGGTCGTCACCACCCTGCTGGAGGAGCAGAAGCGCCGCCAGGACGCCGGCAACGACAACTGGCGCCTGCCCTTCCGCCCCGATCACGGGCATGAACTGCTGGACGATGTGGGCAAGCCGACCCACCCCGGCTACCCGATGATCGGCCGCCTGCGTGGTCTGGCCGAAATCCGCGGCGTGATGACCGCCGTCGCGGCGGTGAAGCAGCTGCCGATGTGAGTGGGGAGGCGCCGGCGTCACCCGCCGGCGCGCATCCCCAGCCGGGCGAGTTTCTTGTAAAAGGCGGCGCGGGAAATGCCGAGCGCCCGTGCCGCCTCCGTCGCCCGGCCGCCGCTGGCCGCGAGCGCACGGCCCAGCAGCCCGCGCTCGAACTCGTCGAAAGCCTCGTCATAGCCCGGTGGGGGCTGCGGCGTCGCATGAACCAGCGCCTGGACCGGCGTCGGACGCGTCACCTCTGCCGGTTCTGCATCCGCCAGATCCGGCAGCGCCTCGGCGAGGTCGGCGGCGGTCAGGCGCCGGTTATCGGTCAGCAGGCAGGTGCGTTCCAGCACGTTGCGCAGCTCGCGCACATTGCCGGGCCAGCGGTGGCGGCTCAGCGCCTCGACCGCTTCCGGGGTCAGGCCGCGCAGGGGAAGGCCGCTGCGGGCGGCGATCTCTTGAAGAATAGACTCTGCGATGGCTTCCAGCCCGCCGCCCATCTCCGCCAGGGCCGGCAGGCGGATCGGCAGCACGTTCAGCCGGTAATAAAGGTCGGAGCGGAAGCGGCCGTCGCGGATCCGCTGCTCCAGATCGACATTCGTCGCCGCGATCACCCGCACATCCACCTTCACCGGACGGTCGGAGCCCAGCGGTTCGATCTCCTGCTCCTGCAATGCCCGCAGCAGCTTGGCCTGCAGCCCCAGCGGCATGTCGCCGATCTCGTCCAGGAACAGGGTGCCGCCGTCGGCGGTCTTGAAGCGGCCTTCCCGGCCCCGGCGGTCCATCCCGGTATAGGCACCGGGCACCGCGCCGAAGAACTCCGCCTCCAGCAGTGTTTCCGGGATCGCCGCGACGTTGACGCCGACGAAGGACCGGCCGCTGCGCGCCGACAGGCCATGGATGGCCTGGGCGATCAGCTCCTTGCCGGTGCCGGTCTCGCCCAGCAGCAGGATCGGTGCATCGCTGCGGGCGGCGAGGCGGGCCTTGCGCTTGACCTCCAGGCAGACCGGGCTGTCGCCGACATAGCTTTGCAGCGTGTAGCGCGGCTGCCGCCCCTCGTCGAGCCGGCGTCGGGTCGCCGCGAGTTCGGCCTCCAGCCGCGACAGCTCGGCCAGCAGGGGTTTCAGGCGGTGCAGGCTGTCATAGAGGACGAAGCCGACGGCGCCGATGATCCCGCCGCGGTCGTCGGTCAGGGGAAAGCGCGTCACCACCAGCCGCTGGGTTCCGAACAGCATCAGGTCGAGCAGGATCGGCTGGCCGGTCGCCAGCACCTGACGCATCTGCGAATGGGGGATGATCTCCTCCACCTCGCGGCCGATGGCCTCGGCGGGATCGGAGATGCCGAGCATGCGGGCGTATTTCTCGTTGATCCACACCACCCGCGCGTCGCGGTCGACCGCCACCGTGCCCTCGGACTGGGTTTCCAGCGCCTCGAACAGCGACGGGATGGCACGGCTGCGCAGCAACGCGGCATTCCCGGCAAAGGCATCGCCTGCCAGGGGAACCGCCGCCCTGTCCGCTCCGCCCCGCCGTCCGCCGTCCGCCCGTTCCGTCACCCCAACCGCTCCCCATGATCGTCGCATCCAGGTGTTATCGGGACCGCGCCCGGATTCCGCAATGCCGGATTCCGCAATGGTAGAGCGACCCTCGGGCCAAGGCCGATCACAGTGCCGCAGGCTCTTGCGGAGTTGCGGCCGGCCGGTCCATGCTGCGGTGCCGTAGCGCTTTCCCGCTCCATTGCGGAACGGCCGCGCCACTCCTCCGGAGCCATCTTGCCCGTTCCGTCCGTTCCGCCATGCTGACCCTGCCGGCCCTTCTCCTGCTTGCCGCGGTACTGGCGACCTTGTGGACGGCATGGCGCAGCTGGGCTCTGCCCCCCTTTCCTGGGCGCTTCAACTTTGTGGCGATGCAGTTGTCCGCCTCCTGGTGGACGACGGCCGCCGCCATCGAAACCATCGTCCCGGCCCCGGCGGACAAACTGTTCTGGGCCGAGATGGCGTGGTTCGGCATCGTCTGCACCCCCAGCTTCTGGGCACTGTTCCTCTGGTCCTACACGCAGGAGGAATTGGCGGCGCGCTGGCGGCTGGTGCCGGTCGTGGTCGGCGCGCTGACCTGGGTGGCGGCGCTGACCAACGATGCCCATCAGCTGATCTATACGGCGGTCCAACCGATCAGCGACGCGCCGGGCGCCGCGCTGGACTACAGCCACGGCCTGCTGTTCTTCGTCGTCACCATCTATCTCTATGCCTTCATGGTGATGAGCATCGTCGTCACCGCCAGCGGCATCCACCGGGCCACGCCGGCCTACCGCACCCATTACCTGGGCTTTCTGGTGGCGATGGCGGTGCCGTGGGTGGCGAATGTCGGCTACGTCACCGGCAACCTGACCCTGTTCGACTTCGATCCCACTCCCTTCAGCTTCCTGCTGATGGGCGCGGTGTTCTACTGGCTGATCACCCGGCGGCGCCTGTTCGTCCTGCTGCCGGTCGCCCGTGATGCCCTGCTGGACGCCGTACCCGACCCCGTTCTGGTGCTGGATGCCGACGGCACGGTGGTGGAGGCGAACCCGGCGGCCCTGGCGCTGGTGCCCGACGGCACGCCGCTCGGCCGCCGGCTGGCCGACCTCCCCGGCCTGTCGGCGCTGTCGCCGCGGAACATCACCCTTCCGGTGCCGCTGACGCTGGAGAGTGACGGCACCTTGCGCAGCTTCGAGGCGACCCGCGTCCCGCTCACCTCCGGCAGCGCCGGCGGGCGTGCTGCGGCGCGCGAGGTCGGCTGCCTGCTGATGCTGCGTGACGTCACCCATCGCCGCCGGGCCGAAATGCGGCTGGAGGACATGGTGCGGCGCCTCGACCTCGCCCGGCTGGAGGCGGAGGAACGGCTGGTGGCCGAGCAGGAGGCCAAGCGGGCGCTGAACGGCTTCCTGTCGATGGCGGCCCACGAGTTCAAGACGCCGCTCGCCATCATCGACGGCGCGGCCCAGCTTCTGCTGATGGATGCGGAGGTGAAGGCCCCCGGCATGCTGCCGCGGCTGGAGAAGATCCGTCGGGCCGTGCGCCGGCAGGTCAACATCCTGGAGACCTGTCTTGCCGACGACCGGCTGAGCGACCCGGCTTTCGCTTTGCGCCGCGATCCGCTGGAACTGCCGGCCCTGCTGCGCGCCGCCGCTTCGGCCCAGGGCGACGCCGCCCCCGGCCGGCGGATCGAGCTGGATCTGGACGGTTGTCCGGCCCGGATGACCGGCGACGGCCCGATGCTGGAGCTGTGCGTCCACAACCTGCTGAACAACGCGCTGAAATACTCGCCTCCAGGCACGCCGGTCCGGCTGCGCGCCTGCAGCGAGGACGGGCCGGACGGTCAATCACAGCTGGCGCTGTCGGTGGCCGACCAGGGCATCGGCATCCCGGACAGCGAGCGGGAGCGGGTGTTCGACCGGTTCTTCCGCGCGTCCAACACCGGAACGGCGGCGGGCAGCGGCGTCGGGCTGAACATGGTCCGCCGCATCGCGGCGCTGCATGGCGGGACGGTGACAGTGGACAGCCGGCTGGGCGAGGGAAGCGTCTTCACGCTGCGGATCCCGCTCGGTAAAGACGCGCTCTGCGAAGACCGGATGGCCGGCATGCCGGCGGATCAGGGTCTGTCAGATGCTTATTAAAGCACCTGACAGACCCTAAACTTTTGGTTTTCCAGTGTGATTCGCGGTTCAAGCGTTTCCGCTCGAACCGATCACACTTTAGTCCGTCGGAGAGATCGTTTCTTGCATTGATTGACAGGTGAAGGGAATAATCCCGCTCCCACCATCTGGACCCTGGCAATATGAGCGATCACGACCCCACCGTCGTCCGGCCGGTGCCGAAACCCCGCGTCCCCCTGGGCATCGAAGAGGTGCTGGTCGCCATCACCATGGCGGTGGTGGCGCTGATCACCTTCGCCAACGTCGTGGTGCGCTACCTCACCGACGTCTCCTTCGCCTTCACCGAGGAATATTCGATTGCGCTGATGGTGATCCTGACCTTCCTCGGCGCCTCGGCCGCGGTGGTGAAGGACCGGCACATCCGCATCACCTTCATCACCGACAAGCTGTCGCCCACCAACCGCCGCCGGGCGGAGCAGTTCGCCATGGCCTGCGTGGCGGTGATGTACGGGCTGCTGGTGGTCTATGGCACCTGGACGACCTGGGACGATTACCGGTTCGAGGTGACCTCCCCGGCGCTGGGGCTGCCGCAGTGGATCTACACGATCTGGCTGCCGGTCCTGTCGCTGGTGGTGCTGGCCCGCACCATCGGCCGCATGATCCGCATCCATCGCGGCACCGAACCGCTGGAAACCGGACATATCCCGGAGGGCGAACCGTGATCACCACCCTGCTCTTCGGGTCCTTCCTGGTCATGATGCTGGGGGGCGTGCCGATTGCCGCCGCCCTTGGCCTGGCCGGCACCGCCGCCATCGCCTTCGCCCATCTCGGCGTCATTTCGGTTCCGACCAGCGTCTATACCGGCATCGCCAAATATCCGCTGCTGACCATCCCGATGTTCGTGCTGGCCGGCACCATCTTCGACCGGTCGGGCGTGGCGCAGAAGCTGGTGCGCTTCGCCACCGCCATCGTCGGCCAGGGCAAGGGCGCGCTGGCGATCATCGCGGTGGTGGTGGCGATGATGATGGGCGGCATCTCCGGTTCCGGCCCCGCCATCGCCGCGGCGGTCTGCGGCGTGATGGCGCCCAGCATGATCCGCGCCGGCTATCCCCGCCCCTACATCGCCAGCGTCATCGCCGCGGCGGCGGCCACCGACATCCTGATCCCGCCGTCGGTCGCCCTCATCATCTACAGCGTCCTGGTGCCGGCCGCCCCGACCACCTCGATGTTCGCCGCCGGCATCATTCCCGGCACGCTGGCCGGCCTCGCCCTCATCATCCCGGTCTTCTGGCTGGCGCGGAAACACAATCTGGGCGCCAAGCTGTCGCACGAGCCGCGACCGCCCTTCTGGCGCAGCCTGTGGGACGCATCCCTCGGCCTGTTCGCCAAGGTCATCATCCTGGGCGGCCTGCGGATCGGCATCTTCACCCCGACCGAGGCGGCGGTGATCGCCGTGGCCTACGGCCTGCTGCTCGGCATGGTGGTCTACCGCACCATCCGCTTCCGCGATCTCTATTCCATGCTGGTGGAGGCTGCGGAGATCTCCGCCATCATCCTGACGGTGATCGCGCTGGCCAGCGTGTTCGGCTGGGCGCTGAGCACCCTGTCGGTGATCGACCCCATCGCCGACGCCATCATCCACTCGGGCCTTGGCGAATATGGCGTGATGGCGCTGCTGGTGGTGATGCTGACCATCATCGGCACCTTCCTGGACGGCATCTCGATCTTCATCATCCTGCTGCCGCTGCTGATCCCCATCGCCACCGCCTACAAGTGGGACCTGACCTGGTTCGGCGTCATCCTGACCCTGATGATCGCCGTCGGCCAGTTCACCCCGCCGATGGCCGTCAACCTGATGGTGGCCTGCCGCATGACCGGCTGTTCGATGGAAAGCACCCTGCGCTGGGTGATGTGGCCGCTGGTCACCATGCTGCTGGTGGTGGTCGCGGTGATCATCTGGCCGGAACTGGCGCTGTGGATGCCGCGGCAGATGGGGTTCTAGAGGAAGCGGGCGATGTCGCGGCTGGTCAGATGCAGACTGGCCGCGGCGCCGTAGCCGCGCCCTGATATCTTGCCGGCCGCCGCGGCCTCGAACGCGGTGCGGTGGGCGGCGGCGTAGGCGAGGCAGTCCTCCGGCGTCGGGTCTCGCCGGCCGAGCAGGGCGCGGAAGGCCAGACGGTGGACGGCGCACCAGCCGCCGTGGCCGGCCGGGCGGAAGACCAGCGCGTCGATGTCCGCGCGCCAGGACAGCCCCTCCCCGCTCATTCCCGCAATCCCAACCGCCGGGCGAGACGGAACAGGTTGCTGCGGTCCAGGCCGAGCGACCGCGCCGTCTGCGCCCAGTTGCCGTCGTGGCGGGCCAGATGCTCGCGGATCATCCGGCGTTCGAGATCTTCCACCGCGTCGCGCAACGGCAGTTCGGGCAGGTCCGGCGGTTCCGGCAGGCGGGACCGCTGTGCCGGCATCGCTGCCGTCATGGCACTCCCCCCCTCCTGCCCCGGATCGGCCAAGCCCAAATCCTCCAAGCCCAAATCCACCGGGGTCAGGGTCAGCACGCCGCCGTCCGGCGGACGGGCGACGCGGGCGCGGATGGCGCCTCGGCCGATGGCGTGCTCCAGTTCGCGCACGTTGCCGGGCCAGGGGTAGGCCAGCATGCGCCGCTCCGCCGCCGCCGACAGACGCAGGTTGCGCAGGCCCAGCCGCGCCCGGTTGCGTTCCAGGAACAGGCCGGCCAGCCGCAGGATATCGGTGCCGCGGTCGCGCAGCGGCGGCACCCGCAGCGGATAGACGCTGAGCCGGTGATAGACGTCGGCTCGGAAGCGGCCCTCCCGCACCTCCGCCGCAAGATCGCGGTTGGTGGCGGCGATCACCCGCACGTCGACGGTGATGTGGCGGTCGGAGCCGACTCGCTGGATCTCGCCGTTCTGCAGCGCCCGCAGCATCTTGGCCTGCACCGCCAGCGGCAGTTCGCCGACCTCGTCCAGGAACAGGGTACCGCCGTCAGCCAGTTCGAACTTGCCGCGCCGGTCGGCCACCGCACCGGAGAAGGCGCCGCGCACATGGCCGAACAGCTCGCTTTCCACCAGCGCGTCCGGCAGGGCGGCGCAATTGACGTGGACCAGCGGCCCGGCGGCGCGGGGGGAGTGGGCGTGCAGCCGGCGGGCCACCAGCTCCTTTCCCACCCCGGTCTCGCCCAGCACCAGCACGACGAGGTCGCTGGCCGCCACGGTATCGACCTCCGTCAGCAGAGCCGCCATCGCCGGGCTGCTGCCGACGGGGTCGAAATCGAGCCCATGCGGCGGATCGTCGAGGATGCGCAAGGGCGTTCCGCCATCCGCTGCCATGGCTGCGTCCTGTGCCGCCCGCCGCTCCACCGCGGTCGCGAGGTCGGCAGTCAATTGCGCCCAGGCGGCAATCGCCCCGTCCCAGCCGTCGAAACGCCCCTCGTTCAGCGCGTCCAGCGTCAGCACGCCCCAGGGCCGCCCGTCGACGCTCAGCGGCGCCCCGACGCAGTCATGCACATGCAACCGCTCGCGCAGGTCGGGGATCAGCCCGTCATAGGGGTCGGGCAATTCGCAGCCGGCGGGGAAGCGCAGCGGCCCGTCCTCCGCCTCGGCAATCGCCTGCAGGCGGGGATGCTCACCCAGTTCGAATCGCCGGCCGAGCGTATCGGGACTGAGTCCGCGCGTGGCCAGCGGCACCAGCAGCCCCTCCTCCCCCAGCCGGCTGTCGTGACGCAGCAGCGCACAGGCATCGCAGGGCAGATGCCGCGCCATCAGGTCGAGCAGCAACGGCCACAGTTGCGCCGGATCGTCCAGCGCCCGCAAAAGCGCCCCTGCCTCCGCGAGCGGCAGCACCGTTGTCGAAATGACCATATCGTTGTTCATTCGACATCATAGCGTCCGCGGTCGCTTTGACAACGCTCCCTTCTGTGCAGTGCGGAATCGCTGGCTGCGTCGCTTTGGCACAGGGTTTGCCATCTGGTTGCGACAACGTGACGCGTAAAAGGATTGCCCTCTTCATGCTGACGCCTGCACAGATCGCCGTCATCAAGGCCACGGCTCCCGCCGTCGCCGCCAATGCAAACGAGATCACCGGCACCTTCTATCCGCTGATGTTCGAGCGCTTCCCCGAGGTGCGCGCAGTCTTCAACCAGAGCCACCAGCGCAGCAGCGCCCAGCCGGAAGCGCTGGCCAACGCCATCATCGCCTACGCCTCCAACATCGACCGGCTGGAGGTTCTGGGCCCGGCGGTGGAGGCCATCGTTCAGAAGCACGTTTCGCTCAACATCACCCCCGACCAGTACAAGATCGTCGGTACCTGCCTGATGGAAGCCATCGGCAAGGTGCTGGGCGATGCGGTGACCGCCGAGGTCGCCGACGCCTGGGGCGCGGCCTACTGGCAGCTGGCCGAGTTGCTGATCGCGGCGGAGGAAAAGGAATATGCCCGCAAGGCGGCGCTGACCGGCGGCTGGCGCGGCGCCCGGCGCTTCCGCATCGTCGAAAAGACGCCGGAAAGCGCCGTCATCACCTCCTTCCGGCTGGCGCCGGTCGATGGCGGACGGGTGATGGACTTCCATCCCGGCCAGTATCTCGGCCTGCGCCTGACCGTCGCCGGCGACACCGTCCACCGCAATTACAGCCTCTCGGCCTCGCCGAACGGCCGCGACTACCGCATCTCGGTGAAGCGCGAGCCGCAGGGTCTGGTGTCCGGCTTCCTGCATGACCGCGTGCAGGTCGGTGACGAGATCGACGTCTATCCGCCGGCCGGCGAGTTCGTGCTGCGCGAGGGCGCCGGCCCGCTGCTGCTGATCACCGGCGGCGTCGGCCAGACCCCCGCCCTGCCGCTGGCGGAACAGGCGCTGGCCGCCGGCCGCAAGGTCATTTACGTGCATGCCGCGCTCAACGGCTCGGTCCACGCCTTCCGCCGGCAGATCGACGAGCTGGCCGCCCTGAACGAGGCGCTGAAGCCGGTCTATTGCTATGCCGAGCCGCAGCCGGGCGACCAGCCGCACATGGTCGGCCTGCTCGACCAGCAGCGTTTGGCCAACCTGCTGCCGAAGGAGCCGGGCGTGGCCGCCTATGTCGTCGGCCCGAAGCCCTTCATGGCCGCGGTGGTCAAGGCGCTGACCGCACTGGGCCTCCCGGAGTCGGCCATCGTCCATGAGTTCTTCGGCCCGCGGGAAGCGCTCGCCTGACGCGGCACCCGAACAAAGTTGCCTCCAAACCTCACGAGCCGGCCTTTCCCCAAAGGCCGGCGATTTTTTGGGCCGATGTCCGTCCGCCTGACGCCTTTGCGGCCGGCGGTTGCGAGTAAATCTGTTATATCACTTAAATCAGATGTGATTTGCCGCGGCATAGGCCACCCTTCCGACTTGCGTCCGGCAGAGTGTGCTCCTTCTCGGTGAAATCCTCATGTGACGCGGCGGGCCATCCATTGCGATGCGGCATGATCCGCAACGCAATGCGGAAGAATCGTGGATTCTCCTTATTTCTTTCTTAGCGATTTTGGCGCTTTCCTAGTCACGGAACGGTCAAATTATTTGCAACTGTTCCTTTCCCGTGACCTCGCCGATGGCCGTCCCGGGGAGGGGACGGAGGAAACGGTGATGCGGCGAGAGCCGGAACGGCCGGCCGCAGTGACGTGTGGAGCGCTGGTGCCCGAGAGCATCAAGGGGGGAGGACGGTATGTCGAACGATAGCCGGAGCATGATGCTCCAGGGCGCGCCCGCGAAAGGCGCCGCCTGGTATTCCGGGCTGCGCGCCAAGCTGATGATCGCCATCGGCGTGGTGTTGTCCGGCACGCTGGTCGCCGCCGCCGTGGCGCTGATCGGCTATGCGAATGTGCGCACCACCATCGACGCCATCGTCGGCGAAGCGGTGCCGGCGATGACCGAGGGCATGGCGGTGGCGCAGCAGGCCGAACGGCTGGTGGCGCTGGCACCGGCCCTCACCTCCGCCGACGACGCCGCCGCGCGGGAAGCGGTTTCCGCCCGCATCGCGGAGGCGAAAGAGGAATTCAACACGCGCCTGTCCCGGCTGCGCGCCACCGGCTCCGCCGGGGACCAGCTCGCCGCCATCGAGCAGGCGTCGCAGGGGCTGCTCAACAACCTCGTGCAGCTCGACCAGGCGGCGGCCGAACGGGTGGCGCTCGCGGCCGAGCGCACGGCGATGCTGCCGAAGGTGATGGCGGCCGAGGCGGAAATCCAGAAATTCGCCGCCCCGTGGACCTCGGTCCTCAACAACGACGAGGAACAGGCCCGATCCACCCTGGGAGAGGCGGACACCGCTCCCGCCGCGCTGCGCGAAGCGGCGGCCGCACTGTCCAAGATCACGACTCAAAAGAAGCCGCTGATGGTCGTCACGAACGAGGCGGCCAACATCCGCAACATGCTGATGGAAGCGGCGACGACCAACGACGATCAGCGGCTGGCGATCATCGAGACGCGGGTCGGCGTGTCGCTCGCCGGCCTGTCCAACGGTGCCCAGGGGCTGCCGGAGCGGCTGGCTGCCGTCGCCTCGAAGCAGGCGGACCTGCTGAAGGATTATTCGATCGGCGAGACCTCGCTGGTCACCCTCCGGCAAAAGGAACTGGCGATCCAGGGCTATTTCACCCAGCTGCTGGAGAGCAACCACGCCCTGACCACCACCCTGTCCAAGGGGATCGCCACCCTGGTCGAGGGCCAGAAGCACAACATCGCCGAGGCCAGCGGCGCCACCACCCGCATGCTGGACAACAGCCAGCTGACGCAGATCGCCGTCGCCGTCGCCAGCATCCTGGTGTCGATCCTGGTCGTCTGGCTCTATATCGGCCGCATCGTCATCCGTCGGATGATGGCTCTCAAAGCTGGCATGGGCCGGATCGCCGCCGGCGACCTGGACGCCGAGATCGCGCTGCACGGCCATGACGAGATCGCGGAGATGGGGGCGGCGCTGCTCGTCTTCCGCGACACCGCGCGCGAGGTGGAAACAACCCGCGCCGCCGCCGAGGCCGAACGCCAGCGGGCCGCCGGCGAACGCCGCCAGACCATGCTGTCGCTGGCCGACCAGTTCGAGAACGGCGTGAAGACTGTGGTGGAGACGGTGTCCGCCGCCGCCACCCAGATGCATCAGACCGCCGCCGGCATGGTGGCGACCGCCGACGACACCTCCCGTCAGGCCGGCAGCGCCGCCGAGGCGGCGGAGACCGCGTCGGTCAACGTCGACGGCGCCGCGTCGGCCGCGCATGAGCTGTCGCAGTCGATCAGCGAAATCGCCCGGCAGGTGACCGAATCGGCGACCATCGCCGCCAAGGCGGCAAACGAGGCCGACCGCACCGACAGCACCATGCGCGAACTGAACGAGGCCGCCAGCCGCATCGGCGCCGTGCTCGACCTGATCTCCGACATCGCCGGCCAGACCAACCTGCTGGCGCTGAACGCCACCATTGAGGCGGCGCGAGCGGGAGAGGCCGGCAAGGGCTTCGCCGTGGTGGCGCAGGAGGTCAAGCAGTTGGCCAGCCAGACGGCGAAGGCCACCGACCAGATCGCCGGCCAGATCGGCGCCATGCAGCAGGCGACCGGCGAGGCGGTGAACGCCATCCGCAGCATCGGCCTGACCATCGGCCGCCTGAACGACATCGCTGCCAGCATCGCCGCAGCGGTGGAGGAGCAGGGCGCCGCCACCTCGGAGATCGCCCGCAACGTCCAGCAGGCGGCGGGCGGCACCGCCCAGGCCTCGCAGAACATCGGTCAGGTCCGCACCGCCGCCGGCCAGACCGGCCAGTCGGCCCAGGAGGTCCTGTCGGTCGCCCAGGAGGTCTCGACCCAGACCGGTCACCTCCAGCAGCAGATCGACCGCTTCCTCAGTCAGGTGCGGTCGGCCTGACCCAGCCGAAAAGCCCCTCTCCCCCAGGAGAGGGGCTTTTCATTTGTAACGCCAGGATCACCTCCTGCATCGGGCACTCTCCCCTTCGACACCCGCCAAATCCGCTCGGGCAAGGGTACGGCAAGTGAAGGGGTACGCGGACGAAATGTAGCGTTGCTTCACAGACGGGTCGACAAAGCGGCGTGTCTGTAGTAAAACTACATTCGTTCCTCGGCAGCCACGCTGGCCCTTCCATGCTGGACACCATCGCCTCGTCCCTCGACAGCCTGCGCCGCGCGGAAGCCGCGGTGGCCCGCACCGTTCTGGCCGATCCGGAGGCCGCGGTCCGCGACAGCCTGGCACAGCTGGCCGGGAAGGCAGGGGTCAGCGAGCCGTCGGTCCTGCGCTTCTGCCGTTCCGCCGGCTTCGGCGGCTTTCAGGAATTCAAGATCTCGTTGGCCCAGCATCTGGCGGCCTCCGCCGTGCGGGAGGAGGTCGGCGACCGCCCGACCCCGCTGGTGCGCGACCTCACCCCCGGAGACAGCGTCGCCAGTGCGGCGGAGAAGGTGCTGAACCGCTCCATCGACGCGCTGGTCCGCCTGCGCAGCCGGCTCGACAGCATGGCGCTGGAAAAGGCGGCCGGGGTGCTGGCGCGGGCGCGGCGGGTGCAGATCGTCGGCGTCGGCGCGTCGGGCGCGGTGGCGCTGGACGCCCATCACAAGCTGTTCCGCCTGCTGCCGCAGGTCACCGCCAGCACCGACGCCCATCTGCAGGCGATGGCGGCGGCAACACTCGGCCCCGGCGACGCCCTGCTGGCGATTTCAAAGACAGGCACCAGCGACGAGATCTTCGATGTCGCCGCCATCGCCCGCGACGGCGGCGCCACGGTGATCGCCATCACCGCGTCGGCGACTCCGCTGGCCGAACGTGCCGACATCCGCCTGACCGTCGACGTCGACGAGGACACCGCCGTTCACACCCCGATGGCGTCGCGGCTGGCGCAGCTGGCGCTGATCGACGTGCTGACGGTCGCCGTCGGGCTGCAGGCTCCGCCGGGCCTCGACCGCCGTCTGGCCCGCATCAAGGCGGTCCTGGCCGGGCACCACCGCGTGCCGGAGCGGCCGGCTTCCCTTTCAAACTCCGCATCCCCAATCATCCAGAAGAAATCCGAGGAATCCTGATGTCGACCACACAGAGCCCTGTTGAAATCCTGGACCAGCTGGTCGCCTACGGCGTCGTTCCGGTCATCCGCAACAGCTCCGCCGATCTGGCGCGCACCGCCGTCACCTGGCTGCGCGAGGCCGGTTACGGCACCTTCGAGATCACCATGACCACCCCCGGCGCCGTTGGCCTGATCGAGGAGCTGTCGGCCGAGGGCGACGCCCTGATCGGCGCCGGCACCGTCCTGACCCCCGCCGCCGTCGCCGAGGTGGTGAAGGCCGGCGCCAAGTATGTGGTGTCGCCCTGCGTCGTGCCGAAGGTGGCAGCCGCCTGCCGCGACCACGGCGTCGCCTGCCTGATGGGCGCCCTGACCCCGACCGAGGTGCATGCCGCGATTTCCGCCGGCGCCGACGCCATCAAGATTTTCCCGGCCTCCACCGTCGGCCCGGCGCACATCAAGGCGCTGAAGTCGGTCTTCCCCGGCGTCCGCTTCGTCCCCACCGGCGGCATCGATGCCACCACCGTGGCGTCCTATGTCGCGGCCGGCGTGGCCTGCGTCGGCGCCGGCGGCAAGCTGGTCGACGAAACCCTGGTCAAGAAGGGCGACCGCGAGGGCATCCTCGCCGCCGGCCGCCAGCTGATGGAAGCCTACCGCGCCGCCAAGGGGGCGTGAGCAAGTCGGCATGAGGCGGGGGAGAACTCCTCGCCTCACACCCCCTCCAGCACACCCCGCACCGCATCCATCGCCGCGAGACCGCGGCTGAACGCCGACTCCGCGGTGGCGGCCAACTCCTGCGCCTCGGCCCGGCGGCCTTCGCGCATGCCATCCTCCACCGCGCGCATCAGGCCGACGAAGCCGGTCAGGCCGAAATGGCTGGCGGCGCCGGCAAGCCGGTGGGCGATGTCCTCGATCTCGTCGTCGGAGCTGTCGGCGGCGCTCAGGCGGGGCAGCCCGTCCTGCGCCGATTCCAGCAGCAGGCCGCGGATGGTGGCAAAGCGTGCCGGACCGAGGGAGCGGATGTAACGCTCCAGAATTTCCTCGTTCACATCGTCCTCCACCACCGGCGGACGGGCGGACGGCTCGAACGGCACCGTTCCGGCACCCGTCTCCTCGTCCTCATCGGATCGCGCGGCGACGGCGTTCGACAGCAGGTGCATCAGGCGTTCCGGGAAGATCGGCTTCTCGATCACCGCATCAATACCGGAGGCGATGTAGCGGGCACGGTCGGCGGCGAAGACGTTGGCGGTCACCGCCACGATCGGCACCGCCGCGCGGTCGGCGTCGTCAAGCGCGCGAATGCGGCGCGCCACCTCCGGCCCGTCGATGTCGGGCAGGCGGATGTCCAGCAGGATGGCATCGAAACGCCGCCGCGTCGCCAGTTCCAGCGCCTTTTCCCCCGTCTCCGCGACGGTGATGCGGTGGCCAGCGTCGGACAGCAGGCCCAGCGCCACCTCGCGGTTGATCGCGTCGTCCTCCACCAGCAGCAGGGCCAGCGAGCGCACCCGGCTGATCGGCAGAAGCCGGCCGGGCCGGGCGGGAAGCGCCGGCTCGATCACCCGTTGCAACGGAATTGTGACGGTGAAGACGCTGCCAAGCCCCTCGGCGCTGTCGACGCGGATGCTGCCCTGCATGGCATCCAGCAGGTGGCGGACGATGGCCAGTCCCAGGCCGCTGCCGCCGAAGCGCCGGGCGATGGTCGGATCGGCCTGCTCCAGCTTTTCGAAGATGGCGGCGCGGCGGTCGGCTGGAATGCCGATGCCGGTGTCGCGCACGGCCAGACGCAGCATCTCTCCGGAACCGGAACGTTCCGGCCCCGGTTCGATATCGACGCGCAGGTCCACCCCGCCGCGCTCGGTGAATTTCACCGCATTGCCGACGAGATTCACCAGAATCTGACGCAGCCGCTGGCGGTCGACCACCACCAGCTCCGGCACCTCCGGCGCGATGTCGAGGTCCAGGTCGATCCCCTTCTCGTTCGCCAGTCCTTCCACCGTCGCAACGACCTCTTCCAGCACCGGCAGCAGGGCGCAGGGGGCGGGGTCGAGGTCCAGCTTGCCGTCCTCGATCTTGCGCAGGTCCAGGATGTCGTTGACCTGATCGAGCAGCCCATGGCCGCAGCGCATGATCGACATGGCATAGCGCCGCTCCCCGGCATGGAGCTGGCCGGTCAGCAGCAGCCGGCACAGGCCGAGGATGCCGTTCAGCGGTGTACGCATCTCGTGACTGACAGTGGCGAGGAATTCGGTCTTCGCGGCGTCGGCCCGCTCCGCCCGCTCCTTGGCCTGCCGCAACTCCTCGCGCGCCCGGCGCGACGCGGTGATGTCGTTGGCGACGCAGATGATTCGGCAGCGCCCGTCGCCCGACCATTCGAAGGGATGGCGCTGCAGGGCGAAGACGGTGTTCTCGCCGTTGCGGGGAAGCACCAGCTCCTCCACCCCCAGCGAGCGCATCGAACCGGGATCGCCGCCGGCAAGCGCCCGGCCGGTTTCCGGCCCCAGAACCTCGCCCAGCGTGCGGTTCTCGATGTCGGCGCGGCGGGTGCCGAAACAATCCTCCGCCGCCCGGTTCCACAGGACGACGCGGCCGCTGTCGCCGTCCAGCACGTAGAGAACGCTCGGCACATTGTCGATCACCGCATCCAGGAAGGCCTGGGTCCGGCGCAACAGTTCCTCCGCCTCGCGGCGGCGGGTGATGTCGACGACCGAACTGAGCAGCACCTCCTCGCCCTGGAATTCGAAGGCGATGCCGGACAGCAGGCCCCACAACCGGCGACCGGACTGGGTCACCAGCTCTGTCTCCACATCGAGCGCGATGCCGCTGGTGAAGACGTCGCGGACGAACTCGTCGCGCACCTGCGGGACGTACCAGACACTGGCGGCGGGGCGGCCGAGCAACTCGCCGGCCTCGTCCACCTCGAACAGGTCGGCGGCGCGGCGGTTGACGAAGCGGATCTGGCCGTCGGCGCGGCCGGAGATCACCAGCGGGACGGGAGCCGCCTCCAGCACCGTGCGCAACCATTGCTCGTTGCGGCGGAGCGCCGCGCTCTTATCCTCCGTCTCCTGGATGTAAAAGCGCAGCGCGCGGGCAAGCTGGCCGATCTCGTCGGCGCCGGTCACCGGCACCTCGGCCCGGCCGCCGCCGGTGCGGTCGCGAATCGCCTCGCTGACCGCCCACAGCCGGGCCAGCACCTTGCGCCGCACATACAGAACCGACAGCACCATCCCCAGCACGACCACGCCGACCGAGGCGAAGAACAGGCGGGTGTAGGTGGTGGAGACCTCGATCACCTGCTGGCGGCTTTCCTCCGCCGCCTTGGTCTGTTCGACGAAGATGCCGGTGTTCAGCCCGGTGTTGACCAGCGACACCTGATTGGCGCGGTCGACCAGCCCGTTCAGCATCTCCGACGCCTGCAACTCCGCCTGCCGCTGGCGAAAGACGGAACGGTCGCCTTCCACCACCGACCGCATGCCCTCGGCAAGCCGGGCAAGCCGGTCCGACACGTCCCCCGCCGGAACCGACCCGTCCAGCGTTGCCAATTGCGCCGCGGCGCTGTCGGCCAGCCGGGCAAGCGCGAAGCTGTTCTCCGCCTGATGGACCGAGGCGATCAGAAACAGCAGCCGTTCCGCCATCGCCAGCCAGCGCTGCACGCCGGCATCCTCTACCCCGCGCAGCGCAGGTTCGGCCAGGGCGTCGGCCATCCGCCGCACGTCGCGGGTGCGGTCGGCCAGGGCGCGGCGGGCGGTGATGCGGGCGGCGACGCCGCGGTCGATGGCGTCGCGCAGCCGCAGGATCTCGTCGCGCTGCAGCTTCAGCCCGGCGATCCGTTGGGCCTGCCGGCCGTCGGCCGAATCCAACTCGGCCAGCAGGCGATCATAGCCGTCGAGCTGGTCGGCCAGCCCCTGCTTGATCGTTTCGCGTCCGAAATTCTCTTCGGACAGGGCCAATTGTTCCAGGGTCCGCATGATCCGCTGGTGCTGGCGCTCCAGCTTGGCGGAGGCGACGACGGCCGGGAACTGCTCCGACGTGACCTTGGTGATGCCGGCATGCAGCCCGTCAAAGGCGATGTAGGCGCCCAGTCCGATCAGGAAGGCGACCAGCCCGTTGAAGGCAAGCGCGCCGAACAGCCGCGCCCCGACCCCGATCCTGACCATCCCGGCCCTGTCCGGTTCAGAACCGCCAGACCCCGACCCGCTGCCGTCCGCCATTCCTGTCCCTGCTTATCCGGTCCCGCATCGTTTGCGCGAGAACGATCGCAGCGTATCATAGCCCGGCCGTGGGATAAGGGGAGAAGGATGGGGTCGAAGCCTGTTGCCGTCGCGTTCGGCCTGCTGCTGGCGCTGCAGTCCTTTACCGGTGCCGTCACCGGAGCCGCCGCGGCGCAGCCGGACTCCGCCGCCGCGCGCAATGGCGACCGGCCGGTGCTGGCGGAGATCGAGCGGCGTGGGGTCGTGCGCTGCGGGGTGTCCTTCAACCCCGGTTTCGCCGCCAACGACGACGGTGGCCGTCCGGTCGGCTTCATGGTCGATCTGTGCCGGGCGCTGGCGGCTGCGGTGCTGGGCAAGGCCGACGCCATCGAGATCCGCCGGCTGTCGAAGCTGCAGGAGTTCGACGCCGTCGCCGCGGGCGAGGTCGACGTCTCCTTCGCCCAGACCTCCTGGACCCTGACGCGCGACGCCACCTATGCCGTCGATTTCGGACCGCCGATCTTCTACGACGTGCAGGGGATCGCCGCGTGGCGGCTGCCCGACGGCCGGTCGGCGCTGGACGGCGAGCTGACGGTCTGCGTGCCGGCCGGCACCACCACCCAGGCCGAGTTGGAGTCCCTGATCGCCGGCGGCAAGCGACCCTGGAAGCTGCGCAGCTTCCCCGGCTGGCCCGACACGCTGGAGGCCTTCCTCAGCCGCGACTGCGCGGCGGTCAGCGCCGACCGGGCGTTGCTGACCACGGCGTTGAATATGCTGGACGCGCCGCAGGACGCGCTGGAAATCGCCGACACCCCCGTGGCCTCTTCCGTTGCTGCCCGCGAGCCGCTGGCCCCACTGACGCCGAACAGCGACCGCATGTGGATGGCGGCGGTACGCTGGGTCATGTTCGCGCTGTTCCTGACCGACGATGCCGGCGTCACCGGCGCCAACGCCAATTTCCAGCGCATCACCGGCAGCAGCGAGATGCGGCGCCTGCTGTCCGGCATGCCGGACGTTGCGGCGAAGGCGGGCCTGCGTCCGGACTGGGCCTATCAGGCGGTGGTGCAGGTCGGGAATTACGGCGAGATCTTCGACCGCAATCTCGGCAGCCGCTCCCCCTTCAAGCTGGACCGCGGCGTGAACAGGCCCTGGACGCAGGGCGGGCTGCTCTATGCCCCGGTTTTCCAGTAAGGGCTGTTCCGGCAAGCGGCCGAATTCGCACAATAGGACAGCGTAACCCAATACCGCGCCCCGTTGCCCCCCGACCATGGTCGGGGGTGACGCTGATAGTTTGTGTACACAACTATCCGCACAACGACCAAGAAGCGGGCTCGGTCATTCAACGGCATGACCGCGATGTGCCGCTCACCAAAAACCTACCACAGTCCTGGCTTATTCACTTGGGAGGGTGAAGACCATGGCCTATGCGGCTTCGACGGCTGATGCCGTCCGACCGATGACGGGCGAGGAGAAGAAAGTCATCTTCGCGTCCTCGCTCGGGACC
Organism: Azospirillum sp. TSO5; assembly: GCF_003116065.1. Lineage (NCBI taxonomy): Bacteria > Pseudomonadati > Pseudomonadota > Alphaproteobacteria > Rhodospirillales > Azospirillaceae > Azospirillum > Azospirillum sp. TSO5. Next base: position 84,999 of record NZ_LGQY01000028.1, read on the forward strand.
GTTTTCGAGTGGTACGACTTCTACCTCTACGGATCGCTCAGCGCGGTCATCGCCGCGCAGTTCTTTTCGGGCGTGAACCCGACCGCGGCCTTCATCTTCGCCCTGATGGCGTTCGCCGCCGGCTTCGCGGTTCGGCCCTTCGGAGCCCTGGTCTTCGGCCGTCTCGGCGACATGATCGGCCGCAAATACACCTTCCTGGTCACCATCCTCATCATGGGCCTGTCGACCTTCATCGTCGGCATCCTGCCCAACTATGCCTCGATCGGCATCGCCGCGCCGATCATCCTGATCGGGCTGCGCCTGCTGCAGGGTCTGGCTCTCGGTGGTGAATATGGCGGTGCCGCCACCTATGTTGCCGAACATGCGCCGCATGGGCGCCGTGGCAACTACACCTCCTGGATCCAGACCACTGCGACGCTCGGCCTGTTCCTGTCGCTGCTGGTCATCCTGGGCTGCCGCGTGTCGATGTCGCCGGAGGATTTCAACGCCTGGGGCTGGCGCATCCCGTTCCTGATCTCCATCGTGCTGCTCGGCATCTCGGTGTGGATCCGGCTGATGCTGAACGAATCGCCCGCCTTCAAGAAGATGAAGGAGGAGGGAAAGCATTCGACCGCGCCGCTGACCGAATCCTTCGGCCGGTGGAAGAACCTGAAGATCGTGCTGCTCGCCCTGTTCGGCCTCGTCGCCGGTCAGGCGGTGGTCTGGTACACCGGCCAGTTCTACGCCCTGTTCTTCCTGACCCAGACGCTGAAGGTCGACGCCCAGGCGGCCAACCTGATGATCGCGGCGGCGCTGCTGATCGGCACGCCCTTCTTCGTGATCTTCGGTTCGCTGGCCGACAGGATCGGCCGCAAGCCGATCATCATGGCGGGACTGCTGCTGGCCTGCCTGACCTATTTCCCACTGTTCAAGGGCATCACCCACTACGCCAACCCGGCGCTTGAGGAAGCCATCGCCACCGCGCCGGTCGTCGTCGTCGCCGATCCGAACGAATGCTCGTTCCAGTTCAACCCGGTCGGCACCAGCCAGTTCACCAGCTCCTGCGACATTGCCAAGAGCGCCCTGGTGAAACGCGGCATCCCCTACACCAACGAAGCGGGGCCGGCCGGGACCGTCGCCTCGATCAAGGTCGGCAGCACGGTCATCCCCGGCTACTCCGCCCTGCCACAGGCCAACACCACCGTGTCGCTGAGCCACGGTCCGGCCACCGCCGCCACCCCGGCCGACGCCAAGGCGGCGGGCGCCGCCTTCGACAAGGGGCTGGGCGACGCGCTGAAGGCGGCCAACTATCCGCCGAAGGCCGATCCCGCCCGCATCGACACGGTGATGGTCGTCGCCCTGCTGACGGTGCTGGTCCTCTATGTGACCATGGTCTACGGCCCGATCGCCGCCATGCTGGTGGAGATGTTCCCAACCCGCATCCGCTACACCTCGATGTCGCTGCCCTACCACATCGGCAACGGCTGGTTCGGCGGCTTCCTGCCGACGACCTCCTTCGCCATCGTGGCGGCCACCGGCGACATCTATTCCGGGCTGTGGTACCCGATCATCATCGCCGCCGCGACCCTGGTGATCGGCCTGCTGTTCGTCCGCGAGACCAAGGACGTGGACATCTATCAGCACGATTGACGCCACCGGCCTTCGCCTGAACCGGCGATGGTCCAGCAAAGGAAATGGGCGGAGGGGATTTCCCTCCGCCCATTTTCCGTCCGGGTTCCGTCAGGCGGCCGCCGTCAGGTGACCCCCATCAGGCAATCGACAGCGCCGCGTGCGGCTGCGTGGCGTCGGCCGCGGCAAAGGCGGTGCCGGTGGCGAGCGGCGAGGCGTCGCGGCCTTCCTGGTAGCCGAACTGGACGTAATGGTTGGTCGCGGCCTGCAGATCGGTGCCGAAGGCGGCCTGCAGATCCGGATAGCGCGCCAGATAGGACGAGGCGTCGAACTCCAGGTTCCGGCCCTCGTTGCGGCCGAACTGGGCATAATGGAGCGCCGCCGCGGTGGTGTCCGTGCCGAAGGCGGCGATCAGGTCCGGGTTGGCGGCGAGATAGCTCATGGAATCGAAATCGGTCTGGCGGCCTTCCAGCCGTCCCATTTCGATATAGTGACGGGTCGCCGCGCTGGTGTCGGTGCCGAAGGCGGCGAAGATGTCCGGATTGTCGGCGAGATAACCCGCGGCGTTGAAGGTCAGGGTGCGCCCCTCGCTCCACCCGAAGGACCGGTAATGGTCGAAGGCGGCATCGGAGTCCGTGCCGTAGGCCGCGGCAAGGTCGGTGTTGGCGGCGAGATAGGACAGGCCGTCGAACACCGGGGCGGTGGCGCCGGCAACCGTCTGGTCGGCGTACTGGATGAACTCGACATTGGTCAGCCGGTCATAGCCGTTGGCGTCGATCACATAGATCTCGCCATCGTGCTTGACCGCACCGCTGTCGGCCCGCGAGGCGTGGCGGACCACCGTGTCGATGCCGTCGCTGCCGTCGATGATATTCACGCCCTTGCCGCCATCCAGCAGGTCGTCGCCCCGGCCGCCGTTGATGGTGTCGTCGCCGGCATAGCCGCGCATCGTGTCGTTGAAATCCGACCCGGTCAGGCTGTCGTTGCCGCTCAGCAGGGCATCACGGATCGCCTCCGCGCTTGTGCCGGCCGCAGCCCAGTTCAGTGCGGTCGCGACCGGCAGGTTCAACTGCGACACCGACAGGTCGGGAACGCCGTTCGTGGCGTTGGTGACGCTCGCGATGGTGCCGCCGGTCAGGGTCTGGCTGGCCGCGTCATAGGTGAAATTGCCGCGGAAGTCGGTGGACCGGCCGTCCGGATAGCTGATGACGAGCTGGCTGGGCGTGGCCACGGTGACCGTGCCGCCCCGGATACCCGTCACCCCGAGTTCGTCGGTGTTGATGCTGGTCTGGGACCCGGCGCTGACCGCTACCATTCGGACTCTCCTTACCCTTGCGTTTTCGACCAAAGGCTTTGCAGCCCCGCAGGAAGAACAACGACTGATCGGAAGAGTGCCACGTTCGCCGGAGGCGCGGTCGGGCGGCCACCTTTGCCCCCGTCCAAGGCCGGCATCCGCCTTATGCGTGCGGCCGAAGGTGGGTGGCGAATGCGGGCGCGGCGCACATGCGCGCCTTGTGATAAGCTGCCTCCCGCAGGGAGTGAAAATCAAGAACGGGATGCGCAAAGCCCCATGGAAAGCTGGTTCATCCTGGCCGCATCGCTGGCCTATCTGTTGTCGCTGTTCGCCATCGCGTGGTACGGCGACCGCACCGGCAATCATGGCAGCGACCGGCGCACGCCCTGGCTCTATGCGCTGAGCTTCGGCGTCTATTGCACCTCCTGGACCTTCTACGGCGCGGTCGGGCGGGCGGCGACGGGGGGGTTCTATTTCCTGCCGATCTATATCGGGCCGATCCTGATGATCGGGCTGGGCTGGCCGATTCTGGCCCGCATCGTCCGGGTGGCGAAGTCGGAGAACGTCGTCTCCATCTCCGACTTCCTGTCCGCCCGCTACGGCAAGAGCCGCAGTCTGGCGGCGCTGGTCACCATCGCCGCCGTGATCGGGCTTCTGCCCTACATCGCCCTGCAGTTGAAGGCGATCAGCGTCAGCTTCGAAATCCTGGCCGGAGGCTCGCTGGGCACCGACCTCAGCCAGATGCCGGGCGGGACGGCATTGATGGCGGCGCTGCTGATGGCGGCCTTCGCCATCCTGTTCGGCGTGCGCAGCGTGTCGGCCAACGAACATCACCGCGGGCTGATGATGGCCATCGCCGCCGAATCGGTGGTGAAGCTGGCCGCGGCGCTGGGGGTGGGCGGCGCCATCGCCTTTTCCGTCTTCGGCGACCCCGCCACCTTCATCGACGCCGCTGTCCGCAATCCCGGATTCCTCGAACTGATCAGGCTGGACAGCATCGGCACCGACTGGTGGGTGGCCTGCCTGCTGTCCGGGCTGGCGATCCTGTGCCTGCCGCGCCAGTTCCACGTCGCGGTGGTGGAGAACACCCATGCCGGCGACGTGCAGTCGTCAGCCAAGCTGTTCCCCGCCTATCTGGTCGCCATCAACCTGTTCGTCCTGCCGGTGGCGCTGGCCGGGCTGATGCTGCTTCCCGACGGCACGACCAACGCCGACACCTTCATGGTGTCCATCCCGCTGAGCCAGGGCCGGCCGTGGCTGGCGCTGGCGGCCTTCATCGGCGGGCTTTCCGCCGCCACCAGCATGATCCTGGTGGAGATGGTGGCGCTCAGCACCATGATCTGCAACGACATCGCCGTTCCGCTGCTGATGGCGTTGCGCCCCGACGACCGGCGACTGCGCGACGATCCGGCGGGGATCCTGCTGCTGGTGCGCCGGTCGGCGGTGATCGTGCTGGTTCTGCTGTCCTATGGCTGCTACCGGCTGATCGGCCCCGCCTTTCCGCTGGCGACCATCGGCATGATGAGCTTCACCGCGGTGGCGCAGTTCGCCCCCGCCCTGCTGGGAGGCCTGATCTGGAGCCGGGCCAGCCGCAGCGGCGCCTTCGCCGGCATCTGCGCCGGCTTCCTGGGCTGGGCCTACACCATGCTGCTGCCGTCCTTCGCCGATGCCGGCTGGCTGGCCTCCAGCGCGCTGCGCGAGGGTCCGTTCGGCTTGACCGGCCTCAGCCCGGTGGCGTTGGCCGGCATCGCCGGCATCGACCCGCTGACCAACGCCGCCCTGTGGAGCCTGGGTCCGAACATCCTGCTGTTCGTTGTGATGTCGCTGCTGACCCGCCCGTCAACGCTGGAGCGCCAGCAGGCCGCCCGTTTCATGAGCCTGCGCCGCGCCTCCGACGGCGAGCCGCACGGGCCGCGCGGCGCCACGCTGGCCGACCTGCACGATCTGGCGGTACGCTATGTCGGGCAGCCGCGCGCCGACGCCGCCTTCCGCCGGTTCACCGGGGTGGCGGAGGGCGATCTGCGCACCGCGTTGCTGACACGCACCGACGGGGAGGCGATCCAGCTGACCGAACGGCTCTTGGCTGGTGCGGTCGGTTCGGCGTCGGCCCGCGTTGTGGTGGCCGGGCTGCTGTCGGACCGCCGGCTGTCGCGCACCGACGCGCGGTCGATCATCGACGAGGCGTCGCGCGCCATCCTGAAGCAGCACGAGCTGTTGCGCGCCACGGTCGAGAACGTCCCCCAGGGCATCGCGGTGTTCGACGAGGACTGGCGCGTCGCCACCTGGAACAACCAGTTCCTGGTCCTGCTGGATCTGCCGGACGGCTTCGTCCAGGTCGGCACCTCGCTGCAGGACATCGTCGGGCTGATCGCGCGGCGCGGCGAATATGGCCGGAATGGCGAGATCGAGACCCTGCTGGAGCGGCGTTCCGACCCGCGCCGCCGCAACAAGCCCGACGTCTATGAACGGGTGCGGCCCGACGGGACGGTGCTGGAGATCGCCACCAACCCGATGCCCAGTTCAAAGCCTCGGGGCGGCGGCTTCGTCGCCGTCTACACCGACGTCACGGAGCGCCACCGCGCCGCCGCTGCCCTGCGCGAAGCCAACGAATCACTGGAACGACGGATCGAGGAGCGCACCCACGCCCTGTCGGAAGCCAAGGCGGAGGCCGAGCGCGCCAACCGCGGCAAGACCCGCTTCCTGGCCGCCGCCAGCCACGATCTGCTGCAGCCGCTGCACGCCGCCCGGCTGTTCCTGTCGGCCCTGTCCGAACGCAACGGCGACAGCGCCATCCGCCAGATCGACGCCTCGCTGCGGTCGGTGGAGCAGATCCTGGGCGATTTGCTGGACGTCTCCAAGATCGACAGCGGCGTGGTGAAGCCGAACCCGGTGCCGATGCGCATCGAAGAGTTGCTGAAGCCGCTGGGCGAGGAGTTCACCGTGCTGGCCAGCCGCCACGGGCTGGGGCTGCGCGTGGTCGACTGTTCGGCCACGGTGCGCAGCGACCCGACGCTGCTGCGGCGCATTCTGCAGAACTACCTCGCCAACGCGGTGCGCTACACCCGCACCGGCCGCATCCTGCTGGGCTGCCGCCGGCGTGGGAATTTCCTGTCGATCGAGGTGTGGGACACCGGGCCGGGCATCCCCGAACACAAGGTGCCGGAAATCTTCATGGAGTTCCGGCAGTTGGACAATGACGGCGACGACCGCGGCAAGGGGCTGGGCCTCGGCCTCGCCATCGTCGAACGTCTGGCCGGCATCCTCGGCCATACGGTCCAGGTGCGCTCCAAGGTCGGGCGGGGCAGCGCCTTTTCCGTGCTGGTGCCGCTGACCGACGAGCCGGTCGCCGCCCGCGCCGTGGTGGTCCGCCCGCGCGGCCGCGACCTGCGCGGCGTGCTGGTGCTCTGCCTGGAAAACGAGCCCGCCATCGCCCGCGCCACCGAGGATCTGCTGTCCAGCTGGTCCTGCCGCGTCGTCACCGCGGTCGCCCCGGACCTAGCCCTGGAGAAGCTGGAGGGCCGCACGCCCGACGTGATCCTGACCGACTACCACCTCGACCGCAGTCTGACCGGCGTGGAGGCCTTGCGGACATTGCGCGCCCGGCTGGGCAGCGACATCCCTGCGGCTGTCGTCACCGCCGACCGCGACGCCGCCGTGCGCGAGGACATCGAAGCTGCGGGCTGCCGGCTGCTCTACAAACCGGTGCGTCCGGGTGCGCTAAGGGCGCTGCTGGGGCAGTTGCTGGCGGAAGGGCAGCGGATGGCGAGCGATTGACGCGCCGTACCCTCTCCCCACCCCTCCCCCTCTTCGAGGGAGATTTACTCCACCGGCGGCGGCGGTGCCGCGGACAGCGCCAGCTGGCTCGCCAGCACTGCGGCCTGGGTGCGGGTCAGCACGCCCAGCTTGCGCAGGATCGTGGTGACGTGGGCCTTCACCGTCGTCTCGGCGACGTTCATCTCGTAGGCGATCTGCTTGTTCAGCTTGCCTTCGGCGATGCCGGCGAGGACGCGGAGTTGCTGGGGGGTCAGGGTGGCGGCGCGTTGGGCGGGGTCGGGGGCATCGGTTTCGGGGCCGCCATTGATCTCCGGCAGCCACAATTCGCCGTCCAGCACCGAATGGATCGCTTCGACGATCTGGGTGTTGGGGGCCGATTTCGGGACGAAGCCGGAGGCGCCATAGTCGATGGAGCGCTGGATCGTCACCGGATCCTCCGACGCCGACACCACGATCACCGGAATCGCCGGATGTTCGGAGCGCAGCATCATCAGTCCGATCAGTCCGCTCATCCCCGGCATGTGCAGGTCCAGCAGGATGATGTCCGGCGGCTCCCCGGTATCGAGAAGCGGCTTGATGTGGTCGAACCGCGACGCCTCCAGAATCACGGCGCCGGGAATCGCCTGACCGATGGTCTGGGTCAATGCAGTGCGCATCAGCGGGTGGTCGTCGGCGATCAGGATGCGGTGCGACATCGGCCTTCTTGGATTTTCCGGCTATGGACAGTCCGGGTTTAAAACCGTTCCACCAGTATCCGCTTGCAGCCGCCCGTTGACAACTGCGCCCAATGCCGCGCGTCGAAGTTTCCGATGGATTTTACCCTTATCCGTCCGCGGATGGGATGGCACCGGCGCTGGTGCGTTCGTGGATGGCCTGGCGGCGGAAGCGGTACAACTCGGCGGGCCGGCCGCCGGTCTGGCTTTCATACTGGCCGGTGGGCTCGACGAAGCCGCCGGAGATCATCAGGCGGCGGAAATTCTGCTTGTGCACCCGCTCGCCGGACAGCGCCTCCACCACCAGCTGCAGTTGATGCAGGGTGAAGGTCGGCGGCAGCAGTTCGAAAACGATGGGGCGGTAGCGCAGCTTGCCGCGCAGCCGCTCCAGCGCGGTTGCCAGGATGCGCCGGCCGTCGCGCGCCATCGGCCGGCCGAGCGCCCGCGGCATCGGCCCACCGGCCCGCACCGAGGGGTCGACCCGTGCGGCGAGGTCGCGGTCGCGGAAGGCCTCCACCACCAGACCGGCCTCGTAAAGCAGTTCGAACCGCTCCAGCACGCGCTCCATGTCCCAGTCGGCGCCGTCCAGGCCGAAGGCCATCTGGGCACGCTCGGCCCTGCGCAGTCGGGTGCCCTCGTCGGGCGCCGAGGCGATCCAGCCGCCGAGCGCCGGGCCGATCACGGAGTCCAGCAGCGGCGGGCGCTGGTCGCGCCAGTCCTCCCACGGGAAATGATCGTAGAGGTCGCGCCATTCGGCCGAAGCCTCGCCGCCCAGCGGGCCGTCGCGGACCAGCGCCAGATAGCCGACCACGACGGAGCGCGGGCCGCCGAACAGCTCGTGCGGATCGCGGTAGCGGTCACCGAAGGTATAGAGCTGCTCGACATAGCGCAGCGCCAGCCCCGACAGTCCTTCCGCCACCGCGCGCACACCGTCCTGCAGGGTGCGGAAGCGGTCGGGCTCGAAGGGTGCGCCGGGCAGCGCGTCGCGATGCGGCAACGGCTCGTCGCCGCGCCGGTGGTCTTCCGGCACGGAAAAGCCGCTGCGCACCGTCACGACGCGCGGCGTCCCGCCGGTCACCGCAACGATGGCGACCGACAGGCCGAGTTGGAGAGGCTGGGTCACAGGGCGCCCCTCTCCTTTTGGAGAGGGGACGCCGTAATTCGACCGATCAACGCTTGTCCAGCGGGACGAAGGAACGGGCGGCGTGGCCGGTGAAGAGCTGGCGGGGGCGGCCGATCTTCTGGGCCGGGTCCTCGATCATCTCCTTCCACTGGCTGATCCAGCCGACGGTGCGGGCCACGGCGAACAGCACGGTGAACATGCTGGTCGGGAAGCCCATCGCCTTCAGGATGATGCCGGAATAGAAGTCGACGTTCGGATAGAGCTTCTTCTCGACGAAATACTCGTCCGACAGGGCGATCTTCTCCAGCTCCATCGCGATGGACAGATGCGGCTCGTCCTGGATGCCAAGCCGGTCGAGAACCTGATAGCAGGTCTCGCGCATGATCTTGGCGCGCGGGTCGTAGTTCTTGTAGACCCGGTGGCCGAAGCCCATCAGGCGGAAGCTGTCGTTCTTGTCCTTGGCGCGGCGGACGAACTCGGGGATACGCTCGACCGAGCCGATCTCCTCCAGCATCTTCAGCACGGCCTCGTTGGCGCCGCCATGGGCCGGACCCCACAGCGCCGCGATGCCCGACGCGATGCAGGCGAACGGGTTGGCGTGCGACGAACCGGCGAGACGGACGGTGGAGGTCGAGGCGTTCTGCTCGTGGTCGGCATGCAGGATGAAGATCTTCTCCATCGCCTCCGACAGGACCGGATCGACCTTCCATTCCTCGCACGGCGTGCCGAAGGTCATGTAGAGGAAGTTTTCCGCGAAGGACAGGTCGTTGCGCGGATACATGAAGGGCTCGCCGACCGTGTATTTGTAGGCCATGGCGGCCATGGTCGGCATCTTGGCGATCAGGCGGTGCGCGGCGATCTTGCGCTGCACCGGATCGAAGATGTCGGTGGAGTCGTGATAGAAGGCCGACAGGGCGCCGACGACGCCGCACATGATCGCCATCGGGTGGGCGTCACGGCGGAAGCCGCTGTAGAACTTGGCGAGCTGTTCATGCACCATCGTGTGATAGGTGATGGTGCGCTCGAAATCGGCCTTCTGCTGCGGGGTGGGCAGTTCGCCGTTCAGCAGCAGGTGGCAGACCTCCAGGAAATCGCAATTCTCGGCCAGATCGGCGATGGCATAGCCGCGGTGCAGCAGAACGCCCTGGTCGCCGTCGATGTAGGTGATGGCCGAATCGCAGGCGGCGGTGGAGGTGAAGCCCGGATCGTAGGTGAAATAGCCGGTCTCGGCGTAGAGCTTGCGGATGTCGATCACGTTGGGACCGGTCGACCCGCTGAGCACCGGCAGCTTCAAGGTCTTGCCGGTGGCGTCGTCTGTCAGCGTGACGGTGCCGACCTGGTTCACATCGCCGTGCGGCGTGTGCTTGCTCGATTCCATGACCTTCTCACACTCCTTGCTGGCCGGCCGGGCGGCGGCTCGCGGCCTCCGCTGCCGGACCTTGGTGGTTGGCCCGTCTTCGGCGCGCATTGGCGGCGCGCTTGTATCGCGCGCTCGTTCGCCCCTTGCGGCGCCGCGCCGTCTTCTCCCGGTCTGACGCAAGGATCGGCCGGGAGCGGAACCCCCACCCTTCCTGGTCGTTGACTCCTCCAGAAGATAGCAGAGGACATCATGACCGACACGCCTCAAACGCGCACCCCCTCCGAAGGAATGCCCCAGCCGAGGGAATCCGGTGCAGACACGCCCGGCGCCAACACCCATGACCAGACCCCGGCCGGCGAACGCTCCCCGCGGGAGGACCTGACCAAGACTCCGGGCGACGGAACGCTGCAGGACGCCACGCCGGCCGGCCTGTCGTCGAAAGAGCTGCGGGAGCGGGCGGAGGATGCCGACGGCTCGACCCAGCCGGGCACCGGCTGACCGCAATCCGGAAGGCCGACGGGAGACTCAGGCCGCCGGCCGCTGCACGCCGGTGCGCTCGCGCAAGGAACGCTCCAGCCGGGCGGACTCGTGCAGCAGCACCGGCAGGAGTTGGCCCGCCTGATCCCGGTCGCCATTGCGGCAGAGGACTTCCATGCGCCAGGCATGATGCATGACCGTCATCCCGCCGAAGCTGCCGGCGAGGCTGGACAGGTCGTGCGCCTCCCCCGCCAGCGCCCGCAGGTCTGCGGTGCCGGCCAGAACGGACTCCGCCATCGCGGACAGCCGTTCGAGCCGGCGCGACACGTCGTCGAGGAAGCTGTCGACGATCAGCGCCAGATTGTCGGCGCCCACCGTTTCCACCAGATCGGCCAGCACCGCCTCGTCCAGCGCGTCGCCGCTGTCGTGACCGCCGCTCCCGTCACCCGGATCCGCCGGGACGCCGGCGGACCCCGCCTTGGTTTCCGACGCTCCGATCCAGCAGTCCAGCGCGGCCAGCAGGCCGGCGCGGCTGATCGGCTTGGTCAGGTAATCGCTCATGCCCGCGCGCAGGCACAGTTCGCGCGTGCCGGGCATGGCGTCGGCGGTCAGGGCGATGATCGGCAGGCTGGCCAGGGCGCCGCCGCGCGCCCGGATCGCCTGCGCCGCCTCCAGCCCGTCCATCCCCGGCATCTGGACGTCCATCAGCACCAGATCGAGACCGCCGCGGCAGGCGGCCGCGACCGCCTGCTCCCCGTCCTCCGCAACCTCGACCGTATAGCCCAGCTTGCGCAGCAGGGTGGTGGCGAACAGCTGGTTGGTGCGGTTGTCCTCCGCCAGCAGGATGCGGCCGCGGCGCGGCGCGTCCTCCGCCCCGGGGTCCCTGGCCGGAGCGGCAGCCGCGGCAGAGGCGGGGGTTGCCGCAGCCAGCAGTCCGGTCAGGCAGCCGGCCAGCGAACTCTGGCGCAGCGGCCGGTTCAGCGTGGCGTGGGCCAGCCCCTGGGGCACGCCGTCGGTCCGCGCGGCGGGCCCAAGCGTGACGATCAGAACGCGCCGCGTCACCGCCAGCGCCGGATCGCCGGCAACCGCCGCCAGCAGCGCGTCGCCGCCCATGCCAGGCATGGTCTGATCGGCGAGCACCACGTCGAAGGGCCGGCCGCCGGCCACCGCGCGCCGCAACGCCTCCAGCGCGTCGGGCCCGTTTTCCACCGTGACAGGCATGGCGCCCAGGCTGTCGAGCATCGACGCCAGCACCCGGCGGTTCACCGCCAGATCGTCCACCACCAGGGCGCGGCGCCCGGCCAGCGGCCGTTCGGCCGGCGGCAGGGCCTCGTCCGACAGGGCCAGCGGTAGGTCGACCAGGAAACGGCTGCCGGAACCCGGGCTGCTCTCCACCGCGATGCTGCCGCCCATCAGTTCCGACAGCTGGCGGCAGATCGCCAACCCCAGGCCGGTGCCGCCGAACTTGCGGGTGATCGAGCCGTCGACCTGCTGGAACTTGTTGAACAGGGTTGGCAGCGCTTCGGCCGCGATGCCGATGCCGGTGTCGGTCACGGTGATGCGCAGCACCAGATGGGAGTCGGTGGCGTCCAGCGCCTCCAACTCCACCGCGACGGACCCCTCGTCGGTGAATTTCACCGCGTTGCCGACCAGATTGACCAGAATCTGCCGGATGCGCGTCGGATCGCCCAGCAGCGTGCGGCGCAGCAGCGGGTCGATGTAGAAGCCGATCTCGATCCCCTTCTCGTGCGCGCGCGGAGTCAGCAGTTCCACCACCCCTTCCACCAGATCGGCGGCGTCGAAGGGCAGCGTCTCGATGGTGACGCGGCCGGCCTCCAGCTTGGAGATGTCGAGGATGTCGTTGATGATGGTCAGCAACGCGTTGGACGAGCTGCGGATGGCCTGGGCGAACTGGTGCTGCTCGGGGGTCAGGGCGGTGTCGAACAGCAGCTCCGTCATGCCCATGATGCCGTTCATCGGCGTGCGGATCTCGTGGCTCATCGCCGCCAGGAATTCCGACTTCGCCTGCGTCGCCGCCTCGGCGCGCGCGCGCAAGGCGTCGGCCTCCTCGCGGGCGGCGTCGAGCCCTTCGGCCAGCGCGCACATGTCGGCGGCCTGACGCTGCAGTTCCGCCTCGAAGCGCTTGCGCTCGGTGATGTCGGTGCGGGTGCAGACCAGCGAACCGTTGCTGGTCCGGTTCTCCGCCACCACGATCCAGCGGCCGTCGGGCAACTCCCGCTCGAACGGGGCGCCGGGGTTGCGGTGCTGGGACAGTTCGCCCTGGATCCAGGCTTCGTCGCTCGGGCCATCCGGATTGCCCGCGAACTCGCCATTGGCGATGGCGGCGCGCAGGATGTGCTCAAACGGACGGCCGGCGGTCAGCAGCGGCGCCGTCAGCGGATGGGCTTCGCGGTAGCGTTCGTTGCACAGGATCAGCCGGTCGTCGGCGTCGAAATAGGCCAGCCCCTCCGGCACCGCCTCGATCGCGTCGTCCAGCGTCTGCTTGGCGAGCCGAAGCTCCTCCTCCGCCAGCTTTTCGCGCGTGATGTCGGTGTGGGCGCCGACCATGCGCACGACCCGGCCATTGGCATCGCGGATGTGAATGGCGCGGCTGAGGATGTAGACGGTGTGGCCCTGCTTGTGGCGGAAGCGCTGAACCGCCTCGAATTTCGGGATCCGCCCCGCATTGTAGGCGCGGACCATCTCCAGCGCGGCGATCCGGTCCTCCTCGAAGATCAGGCCGGCCCACATGTCCAGGCTGTTTTCCAGCTCGCCGTCGCGATAGCCGAGCTGTTCCTTCCAGGTGGAGGAGAACCAGATACCGCCCGTCTCCAGGTTCCAGTCCCAGATGCCGTCCCGCGTCGCCTGGACGGTCAGGTCCAGAAGCTCGCGGTTCGACCGCAGTTCCGCCTCTTCCCGCTTGGCGTCGGTGATGTCCTGGACGACGCCCAGCAGGCCGACCGGCCGGCCGTCGGCCCCGCATTCGGCCATGCCGCGGATGAAGACATAGCGCAGCGTCCCGTCCGGCCGGATGACCCGCGCCTCGACCGAGAACCCTTCACCGGTCGTCCGCGCCCGCTCGACCAGTTCGGCCAGAAGCGGCCGGTCATCCGGATGGTAGCAGGCGCGCGACAGCTCGACCGTCGGCGTTTCACCCTGCGGCGGAAGGCCCATGATGCGGTAGACCTCGTCGGACCAGCGGCGGGCATCGGTGACGAAGTCGATGTACCAGTGGCCGAACTGGCCGATCTCCTCGGCGAGGTTCAGCAGGCGCGAACGGTCACGCAACTCCGCTTCCGCCCGCTCGCGCCGGGCGACCTCGCGGCGAAGCGTCATCTCGTCCACCACCAGCCGGGCGAGCTGGGCCAGGGTCTCCGCCTCGCGGTCGTCGAAGCCGGCGCGGGGCACGTCGTCGATGACGCAGAGCGTTCCCAGCTTCTGCCCATCCGCCACCAGCGGCGCGCCGGCATAGAAGCGGATGTGCGGCGCCCCGGTGACCAGCGGATTGCCGGCGAAGCGCGGGTCCTTGGTCGCGTCCGGCACGACCAGCACGCCATCGTCCAGGATGGCGTGGGCGCAGAAGGCCAGATCGCGGTGGGTCTCCGTCGCCTCCAGCCCGACCCGGCTCTTGAACCACTGGCGCTCGCGGTCGATCAGCGAGACCAGCGCGATGCGCGTGCCGAAGAAATGCCGGGCCAGCCGGGTGATGTTGTCGAAGCCCGATTCCGGAGCGGTGTCGAGGATGCAGTAGGAGTCCAGAACGGCCTGCCGCCGGCTCTCATCAGGCGGCAGAGCGGCCGGCACCGCCCCCGCGCTCAAGCGGCACTCTCCCCGGCGCCGCGGGCGTCAGCGACGCGCCACTGCTGAAGCTTTCGGTAGATGGTGGACGGGCTGATTTCCAGCATCAGGGCGGCGCGCGGCACATCGTCGCCGGTCAGCCGCAGCGCCTTCTGGATCATGTCCTTCTCGACCCGCCACAGCGGCTGCACGGCGCCATCCTCCTCCGGCGCATCGGCGGCCGGCGAACCGCAGGCGGCGCACGGGGAGGCGCCGGCGTCTGGACTGCCGATTGCCGGACCGCCCATCGGCGGCAGCATGTCCAGCGTGACCTGCGGCCCGTCGTTCAGCACCACGACGTTGCGGACGACATTCTGCAATTGCCGCACGTTGCCCGGCCAGTCATGGGCGCGCAGCCGCGCCTCCACCTCCGGGGCGAAGGCTGACAGCGACTTGCCCTCCTCCCGCGCATAATCGATCAGGAAGGAGCGGGCGATCTCGATCACGTCGTCGCCGCGGTCGCGCAGCGGCGGCAGGGCCAGCGGGATGACGTGCAGACGGTAATAGAGATCCTCGCGGAAACGGCCGGCCTGCACCTCGGCCAGCGGATCACGGTTGGTCGCGGCGACGAAGCGCACGTCCACCCGTTCCTCCCGCCCGCTGCCGACCGGGCTGACCGTGCCGGTCTGGACGAACCGCAGGAGCTTGCTCTGCAGGTCGAACGGCATCTCGCAGATCTCGTCCAGGAACAGCGTGCCGCCGTCGGCCAGCAGCGCCGCCCCCGGCCGGTCGCCCGCCGCCCCGGTGAAGGCGCCCTTCACATGGCCGAAGATTTCCGATTCCAGCAGATCCTTAGGGATGGCGGCGCAGTTCAGCGCGACGAAGGCGCGGTCGCGCCGCGGGCTTGCGCGGTGGATGGCCTGGGCCGCGACCTCCTTGCCGGTCCCGCTCTCCCCGGTGATGAAGACGTTGGCGCGGCTGGCGGCCACGCTTTCGATGGTGCGGTAGACCGCCTGCATTTCCGGCGAGCTGCCGATGAAGCCATGGAAGCGCCCGCGGTCCAGATCCTTGCGGTATCCCTCCACCATCCGCGCCAGCGTCCGCCGTTCCACCGCATTGCGCAGGGTCAGGTTCAGCCGGTCGGCGTTGAAGGGCTTCACGATGAAGTCGAAAGCGCCGAGCTTCATCGCCTCCACCGCCAGATCGATGGAGCCGTGGGCGGTGATGATGACCACCGAAACGCTGGGATCGCGGGCATGCAGCGCCTGCAGAACCTCCAGCCCGTCCATGTCCGGCAGCTTCAGGTCCAGGATCACCGCATCGGGCGGCGATGCCGCCGCCGCGTCCAGCGCCTCCCCCCCGCGGGTGCAATGCACGACCTCATGGGCGTCCGCGCGCAGGAACTCGATGTAGAGCTTGGCGAGCGGGACCGTATCCTCGATCAGCAGGATGCGGCGCTTCTTGGGAGAGGACACGGGGCGGCACTCTGACGGTCGGTGAAGGGGCGTCGATCAGGCAAGATTGCCCGCGCAGTGTAACCCGGCCAAGGCTCTGCCGCCAGTCGGGCTGAGCCTACCTGCATATGACTTTTGACGGAGAGCGCCGGCAGGAGGCGCCCCCCCCTTCATGCTCCGCTGTCGATCAGGTCGGTGCGTCCGATCCGCCGCAACGAGACCTGGACGCGGGCGTTGTGCTCGCGGATCTCGCGCAGGGTCTGCAGCGTGAATTCCACATGGGCCTCGGCCGCCGCTCTGGCCGCCGCCGCGTCGCCGGCCAGAACCGCGTTGGCGATGGCGAGATGCTGTTGCAGCAGCAGCTCACGCACGCCCGGCCGGGAGTAGAGGTCGGTGCGGTTGTAGAACACGTCGTTGCGCAGCAGGTCGGACAGCGTCCGCATGATGTGCAGCATGACGACGTTGTGCGCCGCCTCGTAGATCGCCAGATGAAGGTCGGCGTCCGAGTCCGCCTCCTCCGAGCTGTCGTCCTTGCCATGGGCGGTCTGCATGCGGGCGACGATGGTGCGGATGCTGTCGCGGTCGAGGTCGGTCGCCCGCTGGGCCGCCAACCCGGCCGCCGCCACCTCGATGGAGCGGCGGAACTCCAGATAGTCGAAGGACGCGTCCGGCTTGTTGCGCATCAGCGTCATCAGCGGATCGGCGATCTGCGCCAGGAAGGTGGCGACATGGGTGCCGCTGCGCCCAGTGACCAGCAGGCCACGCTCCTCCAGCTTGGCGATGGCGTCGCGCAGCGACGGGCGCGACACGTCCAGCTTCACCGCCAGTTCGCGTTCCGCCAGCAGCTTCTCGCCGGGGCGCAAAGCGCCTTCCAGGATCAACCGCTCCAGATGCTCGGCAATGGCATCGGCCAGCTTGGCCGGTTTGATCGTCCCCTGCATTGGGTAGGCGGCCTCTCCCTGCACGTCTTGATCCTCTTCAATACCGATGGACGGAACAGGCGTCCAGAGCAGTGGCTGACCGGCAACGTCGCACCCCCCTACCAAAGTGGGCCGCTTGGCAAACGATTCAGCCGTTGCACAGTCTGGTAAAATATTTTATCCAAGCTCCACCGTATGGATAAGAGATGTCCACCGCTTCCCGAATGGCAAGGGGTCTTCCCCAAGCTTGACCGGGGCGGAAGGTGCATCCACACGTACCGGGATAGGACGGACCAAGCCCCACAAGGGCACATCCGCACCGCGAGCATCGGGGCCGCAAGACCCCGGCGGCGGTGAACGCCTCCGCTTTGCCGAACGTCCAGCCTTCCCCCGCGCCTCCCTTCAGGATGCGGGCAGGCCGGGTGCAGCCAAATGCGGCCAGCCTTCTCCCGGGACACCGTTCGGACCGACATCACTCCCCGAGAAGGAGACCCCCGAGGATGACCTGGTCGCAAGTCTACGACCCTATGAACAACATCTGGCTGTCGACGCTGTTCGCGTCGCTGCCGGTCCTGGTGATGCTGGGCGGTCTCGGCATCTTCCACATGAAGGCGCACCGCGCGGCCCTGCTGGGCCTGGCGACCGCGCTGGCGGTGGCCGTCGCCGTGTTCGGCATGCCGGTGGCGATGGCGGGAAAGACCGCGCTGATGGGTGCGGCTTATGGCCTGCTGCCGATCGGCTGGATCGTCGTCAACATCATCTTCCTCTACCACCTGACCGAGCAGCGCGGGCAGTTCAAGATCCTGCAGGAAAGCATCACCGGCATCACCAACGACCGCCGGCTCCAGCTTCTGCTGATCGCCTTCTGCTTCGGCGCCTTCTTCGAAGGAGCGGCCGGCTTCGGCACGCCGGTCGCCGTGACCGGCGCCATGCTGATCGGGCTGGGCTTCACCCCGCTGGCGGCGTCCGGCCTGTCGCTGATCGCCAACACCGCCCCGGTCGCCTATGGCGCGCTCGGCACGCCGGTGCTGGCGCTGGCCGCGGTCACCGGCCTGCCGCTGCTGGACCTGTCGGCGATGATCGGCCGGCAGCTGCCCTTCTTCTCCGTCCTGGTTCCTTTCTGGCTGATCATCGCCTTCGCCGGCTGGCGCGGCATGATCCAGATCTGGCCGGCCATCCTGGTCGCCGGCGTGTCCTTCGCCGTCCCGCAGTTTGTGGTGTCGAACTATCACGGCCCCTGGCTGGTGGACGTCGCCGCGGCCATCGTCTCGCTGGTCTCGCTCACCCTGTTCCTGAAGGTCTGGCACCCGAAGACCATCTGGCACACCGCGGGCGGAGCGTCCGCGCTCACGCAGGGTGTCGGCGCCGCCGTGGTCGAGGGCGAGGCGCGCCGCAGCCACGGCTACAGCGCCGCCGAGGTCCGCCGCGCCTGGATGCCCTGGGCGATCCTCAGCATCCTGGTCTTCCTGTGGGGCATCCCGGAGGTCAAGGCCTTCCTCGACGGCGTATCGATCCTCAAGTTCCCGATCGACGGCCTGCACAACATGGTGATGCGCGTTCCGCCGGTGGTGGCCAAGCCCCATCCGGAGGCCGCCGTCTACGTCCTGAACTGGCTGTCGGCGACCGGCACCGGCATCTTCATCGCCGCCGTCATCTCCGGCTTCCTGATGGGCTATTCGCCGGTCGAGATGGTGAAGACCTACGGCCGCACCCTCTACGCCATCCGCAACTCGCTGCTGACCATCTCGGCGATGCTGGCGCTGGGCTACACCACCCGCTATTCGGGTCTGGACACCACGCTGGGCCTCGCCTTCGCCAACTCCGGGTTCCTCTACCCGTTCTTCGGCACCTTCCTGGGCTGGCTGGGCGTGGCGTTGACCGGGTCGGACACGGCGTCCAACGTGCTGTTCGGCAGCCTGCAGAAGGTGTCGTCGGAACAGCTGGGCCTGCCGCCGGTGCTGATGGCCGCCGCCAACAGCTCGGGCGGCGTGATGGGCAAGATGATCGACGCCCAGAGCATCGTCGTCGCCGCCGTCGCCACCAAGTGGCATGGGCATGAGGGCAAGATCCTGCGCTTCGTCATCTGGCACTCGCTGGCGCTGACGGCGCTGGTCGGCCTGCTGATCATGGCCCAGGCCTATCTGTGGCCCTTCACCCAGATGGTGATCGGCCGCTAAGGCCGGTTCCTCCCGCCACCTCCCCCACCACCAGCAGGAAGCGCCGCCGATGCCGTCCCTCCCCCTGGCCGCCCCCTACGACCGCGTGCTGGCCGAGCTTCAGGCCGTCATTCCCGAAGCCCGGCTGGTGACCGACCCGCTGCGCACGCTGGCCTACGGCACCGACGCCAGCTTCTACCGGCTGATCCCGAAGATCGTCGCGCTGGTGGAGACGGAGGAGGAGGTGGTGCGGCTGCTGCGCATCACCCGCGGCCATACGGTGCCGGTGACCTTCCGCGCCGCCGGCACCAGCCTGTCGGGGCAGGCGGTCAGCGACAGCGTGCTGGTGGTGCTGGGGGACGGCTGGCGCGGTTGCAGCATCGGTCCAGGGGCCGCCACCGTCACCCTGCAGCCCGGCGTGATCGGGGCGGAGGCGAACCGGCGGCTGGCCCCGCTGGGGCGCAAGATCGGCCCCGATCCGGCCTCCATCGCCACCGCCAAGATCGGCGGCATCGCCGCCAACAACGCCAGCGGCATGTGCTGCGGCACCGCGCAGAACAGCTACCGCACGCTGGAGTCGATGCGGCTGGTTCTGGCCGACGGCACGGTGCTGGACACCGCCGACGCAGCCAGCCGTAGCCGCTTCCGCGACAGCCACGCCGCGCTGCTCGGCCGGCTGGCCGATCTCGGCGCCCGCACCCGCGCCGACGAGGCGCTGGCCGGCCGCATCCGCGACAAGTTCCGCATCAAGAACACCACCGGCTACAGCCTGAACGCGCTGGTGGACTACGAGGACCCGGTCGACATCCTCCAACACCTGATGATCGGGTCGGAGGGGACGCTCGGCTTCATCTCCGCCATCACGTTGCGCACCGTGCCGGAGCATCCGCACAAGGCCAGCGCCCTGCTGTTCTTCCCCGACATCGGCGAGGCCTGCCATGCCGTGTCCTTGCTGAAAGCGGCACCGGTCGATGCGGCGGAGCTGATGGACCGCGCCTCCCTCCGCTCGATCCAGGACAAGCCGGGCATGCCGCCGCAG
Organism: Azospirillum sp. TSO5; assembly: GCF_003116065.1. Classification (NCBI taxonomy): domain Bacteria; kingdom Pseudomonadati; phylum Pseudomonadota; class Alphaproteobacteria; order Rhodospirillales; family Azospirillaceae; genus Azospirillum; species Azospirillum sp. TSO5. The sequence continues at coordinate 104,694 of NZ_LGQY01000028.1, forward strand.
ATCCGCGGCTTCGGCCCCGAGGTGGCGGCGGTTCTGGTGGAGACCCGTGCCGAGAGTGCGGCGGCGCTGGAGGCCAATGTGGCGGGGATCGCCAGAGTTCTGGCCGACTGCGTCACCATCGGCGACACCGGCTTCACCACTGACGCCAAGGCCTGCGAAGGCTTCTGGAAGATCCGCAAGGGCCTGTTCCCGGCGGTCGGCGCCATCCGCCAGACCGGCACCACCGTCATCATCGAGGACGTCGCCTTCCCCCTGCCCCGGCTGGCCGAAGCGACGCGCGAGCTGCAGGAACTGTTCGTCCGCCACGGCTATCACGAGGCGATCATCTTCGGCCACGCGCTGGAAGGAAACCTGCACTTCGTCTTCACCCAGGCCTTCGACACCCAGGAGGAGATCGACCGCTACCGCCGCTTCATGGACGATGTCGCCGTGCTGGTGGTCACCCGCTATGACGGCTCGCTGAAGGCGGAGCACGGCACCGGCCGCAACATGGCCCCCTTCGTCGAGATGGAATGGGGTCCGCAAGCCTATGGACTGATGAAGGAGATCAAGGGGCTGTTCGACCCCGACGGGCTGCTGAACCCCGGCGTCATCCTGAACGGCGACCCGCAGGCCCATCTGAAGAACCTGAAGCCGCTGCCGCCCGCCGACCCGCTGGTCGACACCTGCATCGAGTGCGGATTCTGCGAGCCGACCTGCCCCTCCCACCGCTTCACCCTGTCACCGCGTCAGCGCATCGTCGGCCGGCGCGAGATGGCACGGCTGGCGGCGGCCGGCGACGATGCCGGGCGTCTGGCGGAAATCAGCGCCGCCTATGAGTATCAGGGCATCGATACCTGCGCGGCTTGCGGCCTGTGCGCCACCGCCTGTCCGGTGGGGATCGAGACCGGGCTTCTGATCAAATCCATGCGCGGCGAGCGGCGCGGGGCCATGGCCCGTAAGGCGGGGACGCTGGTCGCCGACCACATGGAAGGCACGCTGGGCCTCGCCCGCACCGGCCTGCGTCTGGCCGACCTCGCCCGCCGCACCATCGGCCATGGCGCCACCCAGGCGGCAGCCCGTGTGCTGACCGGCGGCAACCTGCCGGTGCTGCCGCGCAATATGCCGACCGCCGCGACCTTCTCGCCGCACCCCGACGCGCTTGGCATGGATGACGTACCGACCGTGGTCTACGCCCCCAGCTGCGTCAGCCGGACCATGGGACCCGCGGCGACCGATCCGCAGCAGCGCCCGCTTCCACAGGTGGTGGAGTCGGTGATGCGCAAGGCCGGCTTCCGCATCCTCTATCCGGAGGCGGCGGATGGCCAGTGCTGCGGCATGCCGCTGGAGAGCAAGGGGCTGATCGAAGCCGCCGACGCCAAGGCCGACGCCATGCTGGCGGCCCTGTCGAAGGCGAGCCGAGGCGGCCGGTATCCGGTGGTGATGGACACCAGCCCTTGCGCCCTGCGCCTTAAGAAGCGCCTGACCGACGCGGGCCTGCGCATCCTCGACGTGGCGGAGTTCCTGAGCGAGTTCGCCCTGCCGCGCCTGGACATCGCCAAGACGGCGGAGCCGGTGATGCTGCACCTGACCTGCTCGACCCGCCGGATGGGGCTGGACGGTGCCCTGACCGCGGTGGCGAAAGCCTGCGCCGAGACGGTGGTGGTGCCGCCCGACGTCGGCTGCTGCGGCTTCGCCGGCGACAAGGGCTTCACCACGCCGGAACTGAACGCCCACGCACTGCGCCACTTGCCGGCATCGGTGCCGGAGGGCTGCGCGTCGGGCTATTCCACCAGCCGCACCTGCGAGATCGGCCTGTCCGACAAAGCGGGCGTGCCCTACCGGTCGATCGTCTATCTGGTCGACGCCTGCGCCACGGCGAAGGTGGTGGAGAAGGCTCGGGTGGCGGAGGTGGCTTTCTGAGCGATGATTCATGAACGCGCCGATGCCCCCTCCCTAACCCTCCCCCGCCTTTGGCGGTGGAGGGGACTGCCGCCGCCTCGCGGAAGGCACCCCCTCCCGCGAAGCGGGGGAGGGTTGGGGAGGGGGCACCGACACCAAGCCATAAGAAGACTCCGCTGAGGAAACCACCAATGCCCGCCACCCCCAAACCCACCCGCGTCTATTACTTCGGCACCTGCCTGGTCGACCTGTTCTTCCCCGACGCCGGGATGGCCGGGATCGAGCTTCTGCAATCCCAGGGCCTGACCGTCGTCTTCCCCCAGGGGCAGAGCTGTTGCGGCCAGCCTGCCTACAACTCCGGCTACCGCGCCGATGCCCTGAAGGTTGCCCGCGCGCAGCTGGACCTGTTCCCCGGCGACGATCCCATCGTCGTGCCGTCGGGCTCCTGCGCCGGCATGATGAAGAAGCACTGGCCCGACCTGTTCCGCGGCGAGCCGGACGAAGCGAAGGCGGTGCAGGTGGCGTCCCGCGTGTGGGAGCTGACCCAGTTCCTGGTCCATGTGCTGGACGTCCAACTCACCGACAAGGGCGAGCCGGTGCGCGTCACCTGGCATGCCTCCTGCCATGCTCAGCGCGAGATGGGCGTGGTGGAGGAGCCGAAGGCGCTGCTGCGCCAGCTTGCCAATGTCGAACTGGTGGAGTTGAAGCGGGAGAAGGAATGCTGCGGCTTCGGCGGCACCTTCGCCGTGCGTCATCCGGAGATCTCCGCCGCGATGGTCGGCGACAAGGTGGCGGACATCGAGGGCACCGGCGCCGCCCGCGTGGTGTCGGGCGATTGCGGGTGCCTGTTGAACATCACCGGCGCGCTGGAAGCCGGAGCCAAGGCCGCGCGCGGCCAGCACATCGCCCAGTTCCTGAAGGAGCGCATCCATGGACGGTAACGCACCGGATTTCGCCGCCGCCTCGCGCGCGGCGCTGGCCGACCCGCAGCTGCGCGGCAATTTCCGCCGCGCTATGGACGGGCTGATGACCAAGCGCGCCGCCCAGTTCTCTGACGCGGGCGAATGGCATGGCGTGCGGGCGCTGGCCGCCTCGGTCCGGCTGCGCGCCCTGTCGAAGCTGCCGGAACTGCTGGAAAAGCTGGAGGAGAACTGCACCCGCAACGGCATCACCGTCCACTGGGCCGCCACGACGGACGAGGCCAACGCCATCGCGCTCGACATCCTGCACAAGGCCAACGCCAAGCTGGTGGTCAAGGGCAAGTCGATGGTGACGGAGGAGATGCACCTGAATGCCGTGCTGGAAAAGGACGGTATCGAGGTGCTGGAAAGCGATCTCGGCGAATACATCGTGCAGCTGGACGGCACCATGCCGTCGCACATCATCATGCCGGCGATCCACCTGAACACCAAACAGATCGCTCATCTGTTCAAGCGCAAGATCAAGGATGCCGAAAGCCGGGAGGACGCGGCCTATCTGACCGACCTCGCCCGCCGTGTGCTGCGCGCCAAGTTCCAGGCCGCCGACGTCGGCATGTCCGGCGTCAACGCGGCGGTGGCGGAGACCGGTACCCTCTGCCTGATCGAAAACGAGGGCAACGGCCGCATGTGCACCACGGTGCCGCCGGTCCACATCGCCTTCATGGGGCTGGAAAAGGTGGTGGAAAAGCTGGAGGACGTGCCGCCGGTCATCAGCCTGCTGCCTCGCTCCGCCACCGGCCAGCCGATCACCACCTACGTCAACATGATCTCCGGCCCGCGCAAGGACGGCGAGAAGGACGGCCCGCGCGAGGTGCATCTGGTCATCCTCGACAATGGCCGATCCAGCATCTACGCCGACCCGGAACTGCGCGACACGCTGCGCTGCATCCGCTGCGGCGCCTGCATGAACCATTGCCCGGTCTACACCCAGGTCGGCGGCCATGCCTATGAGGCGCCCTATCCCGGCCCGATCGGCAAGATCCTGGTGCCGCAGATCGAAGGGCTGGCCAAGCGCGGCGCCATGCCCCACGCCTGCACCATGTGCAACGCCTGTGTCGAGATCTGCCCGGTGAAGATCCCCATCGTCGAGATCATGGGACGCTTGCGGGTGGAAGCGGTGAAGCCTGGTGGGGCGGTGAAGGATGGCGGTGCCAAGGCCAGCCGTGCGGAATCGATGGTGTGGAGCGGCTGGGCGGCGATGAACGCCTCCCCAACCGCCTACCGCATCGCCACGCTGGCAATGAGCAAACTCGGCAACGCGGCGCCGGCTTCGCTGCCCATGCTGAAGGAGTGGACGAACGTCCGCACCAAGCCGCGCTTCGCCGGCCGCACCCTGCACGACCTCGCCCGCGCCAAGGGGATTCCCGATGTCTGACGCCCGCAACTCGATCCTGACGAAGCTGCGCGCCACCCGCGACGCCCATCCGCTGACACCGCCCCCGTCGGACTTCGCGCCGATCGAGGCGAAGCACTGGGCGGAGGAGGAGCGCCTGCCCCGCATTCGCCGCCTGATGGAGGCGGTGCATACGGAGTTCCTCGACGCGACGGAGGCCGACTGGCCGGTGGTGCTGCGGGAGTTCCTGGAGCGGGAGGGTGTGGGGTCGCTGCTCTACGCTCCGGCGACGGAGGCGGGGAAGCGGCTGGTCGAAGGGTGGGGCGCTGCCTCCACCACCCTCATCCCCTACGACCGCCCTCTCGAAGACATCAAGCCCCAGCTGTTCGAGTCCATCGAGGCCGGCCTGACCACCACCCGTGGCGCCATCGCCGAGACCGGAAGCCTGATCCTGTGGCCGACGGCGGACGAGCCGCGCACCCTCTCGCTCGTCCCGCACATCCACATCGCAATCCTGCGCACCGACGCCCTCTACGACACCTTCCTACAGGCGATGCGCGAGCAGGGATGGGCGCAGGCGATGCCGACCAACGCGCTGCTGGTGTCCGGCCCCAGCAAGACCGCCGACATCGAGCAGACGCTGGCCTACGGCGTCCACGGCCCGAAGCGGCTGATCGTGCTGGTGGTCCATCCATGACCACCCGCCCAACCAACGAGCCGGCAGCCCGCCTCTACGAGGCGATCCTGCATCTCAGGCGCCTCGGCCACCGGGTGGAGAAAAGCGAAGGGCGGCGCGGGCGACATCGGCTGGATGGGGCCGAGATCACCGACGCCGCCCTTCTGGAGCTGGCGATGACCCGCGTCCGCCGGGCGGCGCGGGTATCGTATTCGGATCAGGCAGGACGGACGGCGGCCGGACGGGACACCGCCACCGTCGGCTGGCGGCCGTAGCGCTCGACGCTCAGCCCGTCCATGTCGATCTCGGTCCGGCGGCCGCTGACCACGTCGGCCAGCACGCGGGCGGAGCCGGCGGACATGGTCCAGCCCAGCGTGCCGTGGCCGGTGTTGAGATACAGGTTGCGGATATGGGTCGGCCCCAGGATCGGCGTGCCGTCCGGCGTGTTCGGGCGCAGGCCGGTCCAGAACTCTGCCTTCGACAGGTCGCCGCCGTTGGGGAACAGGTCGCTGACCACATGGTCCAGCAGCCCGCGGCGGCTCTCGCGCAGGGTCAGGTCGAATCCGGACAGCTCCGCCGTGCCGCCGACGCGGATGCGGTCGCCGAGCCGGGTGACGGCGATCTTGTGCGTCTCGTCCATCACCGTCGATTCCGGCGCGTGGGCGGCGTCGGTGATCGGCAGGGTCAACGAATAGCCCTTCACCGGATAGACCGGCAGGTCGATGCCCAGCGGCTTCACCAGCTTGGGCGAATAGCTGCCCATGGCGACGATGTAGCTGTCGGCGGTCAGCGTGCCCTGGTCGGTCAGCACGCCAGTGATCTTGCGACCGTCGCTCTCCAGGCCGCGGATGGAGACGCCGTAACGGAACTCCACCCCACGCTTGGCGGCATAGGCGGCCAGCTTGTTGGTGAACTGGAAGCAGTCGCCGGTCTCGTCGCCCGGCAGGTGCAGCGCGCCGACCAGCTTGTCCTTCACATGGGCTAGCGCCGGCTCGACCGAGGTCAGGCCGTCGCGATCGAACAGGCTGTAGGGAACGCCATAACGCTCCAGCACCGCCATGTCGTAGCCGGCGGCGTCCATCTGCTTCTGGGTGCGGAAAACCTGGAGCGTGCCCTGGGTGCGCTCGTCATAGGTGATGCCGGTCTCGGCGCGCAGAGCCTTCAGGCAGTCGCGGCTGTATTCGGCGACGCGGACCATGCGGCTCTTGTTCAGCTGGTAGCTCGCCTCGTTGGCGTTGGCCAGCAGCTTCAGGCACCAGGACCACATCGCCGGATCCAGCTTCGGCCGGATCACCAGCGGCGAATGCTTCATCATCATCCACTTGGCGGCCTTCAGCATCAGCCCCGGCGCCGCCCAGGGAGCGGAATAGCCCGGCGACACCTCGCCCGCGTTGGCGTAGCTGGTCTCCAGCGCCGGGCCGGCCTGACGGTCGATGACGGTCACCTCATGCCCGGCGCGCGCCAGATAATAGGCGGTGGTGACACCGATGACGCCGCTGCCCAGAACGATCACGCGCATGAGACTGGCTCCCAAGGGGATGGATGACTTCGCTTGGGGAAGTGGATCGCAAACTGTGTGCCAGACGGGAAAATGGCGGATTTGCTGAGGTGCGGGGGGGAGGGGTGGGGCGTGGAGTGTATGCAGATGTTTACAGCATGAGGGGTTTTTGGACGCAGAGTGTTGGAAATCATGGAATTTTTGCAGTGTAAAGATTTTGATACGGCGTAATGATGCGTGTACAGTGGGTGCCGGGAGCCCCCTCCCTAACCCTCCCCCGCTGGCGCGGGAGAGGGAACTGCCGCCGCTTCGCATAAGGCACCCTCTCCCGCGGAGCGGGGGAGGGCTGGGGTGGGGGCAATCGACACCTCCCACTCCGAACGCTCCACCCGCATGCGCATCGAAGTCACCTTCACCGACCGCGTCGGTATCGCCCATGAGATCCTCGCCGTGCTGGCGCTGCGCCGCCTGAACGTCGTCGGCGTCGAGGTCGACCCGCCGCTGATCCACATCGACGCTCCCGGCCTCGATCCGGCGGCGCTGCCGGCCCTGTCCGACGCGCTGCGCACCATCGCCGGGGTGCGATCGGTGGCAGCCATCGACATGCTGCCGGGCACACGGCGGCGGCTGCATCTGGATGCGCTGCTCGCCGCCCTGCCCGACCCGGTGCTGGCGGTGGACCGTACCGGGCGTGTCGTGGTGGCGAGCACCGCCGCGGCCCAGGTCGCGGGATTGCCGGAGTCGCGCCTCGCCGGGCTTGATATTGGCGAACTCTTCGGCGAACCGGGGTTGACGCGCGAACTGACCACCGGCGGCTTCCGCATGTCGGGCCGCGAGGTGACGCTGAACGGCCAGCCCTTCCTGCTGGAGGTGACGCCCATCGTCGATGTCGAGGCGGCGGGCGCCGTCATCACCCTGTTCACCCCATCACGTCTGGGCGAACGGCTCGATGCCATCCAGAATTTCGATGAGGGCGGCTTCGACCGCATCCTCGGCGAGTCGCCGCCGGTCAGGGCGCTGAAGGCACGTGCCGCGCGGGTCGCCGCGATGGAGGCGCCACTGTTGATCCTGGGCGAGACCGGCACCGGCAAGGAGCTGATCGCCCATGCCTGCCACCGCGCCAGCCCGCGCCGCGACAAGCCCTTCCTGGCGCTGAACTGCGCCGCCGTGCCGGAGAATCTGGCGGAGAGCGAACTGTTCGGCTACGCCCCCGGCTCCTTCACCGGGGCGCAGCGCGGCGGCAAGCCCGGTCTGCTGGAACTCGCCCATGGCGGCACGGTGTTCCTCGACGAGATCGGCGAGATGTCGGCCTATCTCCAGGCCAAGCTGCTGCGCTTCCTCAATGACGGCAGCTTCCGCCGGGTGGGCGGCGAGCGCGAGCAGAAGGTGGATGTCCGCGTCATCAGCGCCACCCACCGCTCGCTGGAGGCGATGGTCGCCGACCACAGCTTCCGCGAGGATCTGTTCTACCGCCTGAACGTGCTGTCGCTGAGCGTCCCGCCCTTGCGCGAGCGCGGCCATGACATCCTGCTGCTGGCCCGCCATTTCATCGCCCGCGCCGCCGCGCAGGCCCGCCGACCGCCCGGTCGTTTGACTCCGGCGGCGGCGGCGGCGCTGCTCGCCAACCGCTGGCCCGGCAATGTGCGCCAGTTGGAGAACGTCATCTTCCGCGCCATGACCATGAGCGACGGCGGCGCACTGGACGCCGCAGACCTGGAATTGGCCGGTGCCGGCATGCAGTCGGCCGGGGTGCCGGCGGAAGAGGCGGATAGTTGGGAGGACGCGGTGGAGGGGTTCGAGCGGACGTTGCTGCGCCGGCTCTATCCGCGCTTTCCGTCCAGCCGCAAGCTGGCGGCGCGGCTGAACACCTCGCACACGATGATCGCCAACAAGCTGCGGAAATACGGCATTCCGGAGCGGTGACCCACCGGTCAGGGGTACGGGTCAGTGGCCGCTGGCGTGCCCCGGTGCCTTGGCCGGAGCGGCATGGCTGTCCGCCGCCGGCTTGGCGTGGCCGGCTGCCTTCTCCGGGGCCTTCTCGGCCGGTTTCTCGGCAGCAGGGGGTTCCAGGCCGGGGGGCGGACCGCCGAAGGTGATGGTCACCTCGGTCACCGGGCCGGGATCGGGCTGGCTGTGGTGGAAGTTCGCCGATGCGCCGGGGCCGAGCGTCTCGGCCGACGGCTCGATGGTCCAGCTCTGCAGCAGCTTGTGCTCGGGACCGAAGGTGATGACGCGCAGCGGCGGCAGGGTGCGCTCGACCTCGGTGCTGTTGGCGACCTCGCCGTCGAGCAGCAGAACGGTGGTTCCGCCCTCGATCTTCTGTTCGGAACGAATGTTGCGCAACTCCAGCCCGAAGCCCGGCGGCTCGGCCGGCATGCCGAGGGTGTCATAGAGCAATGCTGCGGGCGGCCAGCTGCGAACAATGGCGTCGCGGCCGAAATAGGCGCCGGCAGCGACCCCGGCAACCAGCAATCCCAGCAGGGCGAAACCGATCACCGTGCTGCGCGCCGGCTTGGCGCGCGGGGCCTTCGGCGGCTTGACCTTGGTCTTGGCGGCAGTCTTCGCGGCAGGCTTGGTGGGATTGGCCGGCCGGATTTCCGTCAGGGCGTCCGGAACCACCTCATCGGGTTCCGGCCGATCGGGCATCTGCCACCAAGTGTGGCCGCAGCGGGCGCAGCGAACCTTCCGGCCGTCCTGGCCGAGCGACTCGTCGGACAGGGTGTAGCGCGTCGAGCAGGTCGGACAGGAAACGATCATCGCGCCGTCGCAGAAAGGTTACCCCCTGCCTTATAGATAGGAGTGGCCCCCGGCGCAACCGACACCCGACTGTCGGCCTTGCCCCCTCCCCAACCCTCCCCCGCTCACGCGGGAGAGGGAGAGACAAAAGCGCCTTACATGCCACCCGGATAGTTCGGGCCCCCGCCGCCTTCCGGCACGACCCAGTTGATGTTCTGGGTGGGGTCCTTGATGTCGCAGGTCTTGCAGTGAACGCAGTTCTGCGCGTTGATTTGCAGGCGCGGATCGCTGCCGTCGTCGTTGCGGACGATTTCGTACACGCCGGCCGGGCAATAGCGCTGCTCCGGCGCGTCGTAGAGCGCCAGATTGACGCTGATCGGGACCGATTTGTCCTTCAGCGTCAGGTGCGGCGGCTGGTCTTCCTCATGGTTGGTGTTGGAGAGGTAGACCGAGGACAGGCGGTCAAAGCTGACCTTGCCGTCCGGCTTGGGGTAGGCGATCTTCGGCGCCTCGCTGGCCTTCACCAGGGTGGTGTGGTCGGCGTGGTGTTTCAGCGTCCAGGGCGACTTGCCCTTCAGCGCCGTCTCGTAAGCGGCATTGGCCAGACCGGCCCACAGGCCCTTCTGGAAGCCGGGGCGGATGTTGCGCACCGCGTAAAGTTCCGGCCAGACCCAGGACTGCTTCAGCCGCTCCGGATAGGCGATGACCTCCGGGCCATTGTCGTTGCCGCCGGTCAGGTGGTCGAACACCGCCTCGGCCGCGACCATGCCCGACTTCATGGCGGTGTGGTTGCCCTTGATCTTCGGCACGTTCAGGAAGCCGGCACCATCGCCGATCAGGAGGCCGCCGGGGAAGGTCAGCTTCGGGATCGACTGGAAGCCGCCTTCCGACAGGGCGCGGGCGCCATAGGCCAGACGTCGGCCGCCCTCAAAGGTCTGGCGGATCGCCGGATGGGTCTTGTAGCGCTGGAACTCCTCGAACGGGCTCATGTGCGGGTTCCAGTAGTCGAGGCCGACGACGAAGCCGACCGACACCAGATTCCCTTCCATGTGATACAGCCACGACCCGCCATAGGTCTTGGGGTCCATCGGCCAGCCGATGGTGTGGACGATCAGGCCCGGCTTCGACTGCGACGGGTCGACCTCCCACAGCTCCTTGATGCCGATGCCGTAGGTCTGCGGCTGGCAATCGCGGCGCAGGTCGAACTTCTCGAACAGGGTCTTGGTCAGCGAGCCGCGGCAGCCCTCGGCAAAGATGGTCTGCTTGGCGTGCAGTTCCATGCCCGGCGTGTAGTTGCCGGTCTTCTCGCCGTCCTTGCCGATGCCCATGTCGCCGGTGGCGACACCCTTCACCGCACCCTTGTCGTCATACAGCACCTCGGCCGCGGCGAAGCCGGGGTAAATCTCCACCCCCAACTCCTCGGCCTGAGTCGCCATCCAGCGGGCCAGATTGCCCAGGCTGATGATGTAGTTGCCGTGGTTGTTCATCTGCGGCGGGGCGAAGGGCGACTTGTAGGCCTTCGTTTCCGTCAGGAAGAGGAAATGATCCTCTTGAGCCTTGGTGGTGAGGGGAGCGCCCTTTTCCTTCCAGTCCGGGATCAGCTCGTCCAGCGCATGCGGCTCGAAGACGGCGCCGGACAGCAGGTGGGCGCCCACCTCCGACCCCTTCTCGATCACGCAGACGCTAAGCTCCTGGCCGCTTTCGACCGCGCGCTGCCGCAGGCGGATCGCCGCACTCAGGCCCGACGGGCCGGCGCCGACGATCAGAACATCGTATTCCATGACCTCGCGCGGTTCGCGTTCCATCACCACACTCCCCCACCGTCTTGTTTTGGTACTGTTTCCCTCGGGACGCCCTATGGTGTTTTGCGGGCGCGTGCTTGTAGCACGGTTTGCGCCGCACCCAAATTGGGTATCTGGACATGTAAGACCACACGATCTGTGGTAAGGTCAAACGATGATTGACGTATGCGACATCCTAGACGCGCTGCGCTGGCATGCCGACATCGGCTGCGACGAGGCCATCGGTGACGAGCCGACCGACTGGGCCACTCTCACCGCCCGGCCGGCGGCGCGGGCGTTGCCTTCGGGCGCACCCGCGGCCGGCATGGCACCCGGTGCCGCCATGGCGCGCGCGCCCGCACCGACTCGGGCACCCGCCCCTGCGACCCCAGCCGCCGCACGTCCGACGGCCCTCTTCGCCTCCCCCGACCAGCCGCTGGGCGCCAGCGAGGCCGGCATCCAGGCCCGTGCCAGGGCCGGAGAGGCGCAGACGCTGGAGGCGCTGGAAGCGGCCCTGCGCAGCTTCGACGGCTGTCCGCTGAAAGCCACCGCAATGAACACCGTCTTCGCCGACGGCAACCCGCAGGCGCCGGTCATGCTGATCGGCGAGGCGCCGGGCGAGGATGAGGACCGGCAGGGCAAGCCCTTCGTCGGGGTCAGCGGCAAGCTTCTGGACCGCATGCTGGCCCAGATCGGGCTGGACCGCGGCAAGGTCTACATCGCCAACATCCTACCCTGGCGCCCGCCCGGCAACCGCAGCCCGACCCAGGCGGAAATCGCCGCCTGCCTGCCCTTCCTGGAACGGCATGTCGAGCTGGTGCGGCCGAAGCTGCTGGTGGCGCTGGGCGGGGTGTCGGCCAAGACCCTCCTGAACCGGGCGGAGGGAATCACCCGCCTGCGCGGGCAGTGGAAGACCTATGAAGTCGCGGGAACAGCGGTTCCGCTGATGCCGATGCTCCATCCGGCGTACCTCTTGCGCAATCCTATCGCAAAGCGGGAAGCGTGGCGGGACATGCTTGCGTTGCAGCAAAGGATCGGCGAAGAAGGCATCAAGTATTCCCAAGACTAAAAACGATGCCACAGCGCCGGCTAAATCGTTCGTATGACTGCGGTCGTCGTGCAGCACAAATGCCGTCAACCCATGCCGAAAGGCACCTTCCCAACGGGCTAGAGCCTTTTTCCCAGGCTTGTTAAGCTGTTGTAACATCTGCCGAATACCAGCCATGACACATTCCGTGCGAATCCGTTGCTTGCGGTTCGCGCGGTCGTGGGGTATCCCGGAGCCATGCTCCGGATATTTTGCAGTGCAGCATACCGGGTCGCGAGCGCGGCCCCGCTGCGGCGGAACCTTCTGGGGGTGCTGGGTCTCACGGTGGCTTTCACCCTGGGACCCGACGGCGCGGTCGGGTTCCGGCCCGCTTGCGCCGCCCTCATCATCCACGCGCCGGACGGTCACGCCGTCGTCCCGCCCGGCGGGGATTCCGTGCCTGACCCCGACAGCCCCATTTTCGGCGAATCGCTTGGCGATCCGGCCGCGGGGCTCCCCGAAATTGCAGCCCCCGAGTCCACCGACGACACCCCGTCGGCGGCCCCCACGGTGAATGAGGCACCCAACCCTGCGGGCGTCCCACTTCTGCTCGCAGCCGACGCCGATGCCCGCGCCGTCCAGCTGGACGAAGAGGATGCCGCCCGTTACCGCCGCATCTTCGCGGCGCAGGAGCGGGCGGACTGGGACGCCGCCGATGCCGAGATGGCGAAGCTGAAGGACCGCCGTCTGGTCGGCTATGTCCTGCGCCAGCGCTATCTCCACCCCGACCGCAAGGCCAGCTACGAGGAACTCGCCCGCTGGATGCAGGATTACGGCGACCTCGCCGGGGCGGAGCGGATCCACAGCCTCGCCCAGAAGCGCCAGCCCGCCGGCCAGAAGGCGCCGAAGCCGCCACGGGGCGAGGAGCGCGTGCGCCTCGTCGGATCGCTGGAGCGGCTGGGCGGCTTGCGCACCGTCGCCAGCAACGAGGACGATGATGATGACAGCGTCACCGTCGCTCCGCGCAGCCGCACCGTTTCCCGCGCCCGCAGCGACCGCGCGGCGGTGGCCCGGGTCGAGGAGCTGCTGCGGTCCGGCCGCACCGCCTCCGCCCTGAGCCTGCTGGGCCAGGACGAGTTCGGCGGCAAGCTCGACACCGTGCAGTATGACGCCGCCCGCGCCCGCATCGCGGCATCCCTCTTCTATTCCGGCGAGACGGCGCAGGCGCTGACTCTCGCCTCGGCCAGTGCCGCGCGGTCGGGCGACATGCTGCCGGAAGCGCACTGGATCGCCGGTCTGGCCGCTTGGCGGCTGAAGCAGACAGACCGGGCCGCCCGCCACTTTGAAGGCATGGCCGCGGCCGGCCCGCGCTCCCCCTGGAAGGCCGCGGCGGCCGACTACTGGGCCGCCCGGGCGCTGGCCCGCAAGCCGGGCAAGGAGAAGGAGGCGGCCGAGCATCTGGCCGCAGCCGCCCGCTATCCGCACACCTTCTATGGCCTGATCGCGCTGCGCACCCTGGACGGGCTGGAAAAAGTGCATTGGCAGGCGCCGGAACTGACCGGCCGCCAGCTGGCGGCGATGGCGGCCAAGCCGGCCGGCTCCCGCGCCATCGCCCTGCTCCAGGCCGGTCAGCGCGAGTTGGCGGGAATGGAGCTGCAACGCATCGATCCGCAGGGCGACCAACTGGTCGAACAGGCGATGGTGGCGCTGACCGACCGGGCCGGCGTGGCTTCGCTGTCCCTGCGGCTGGGCAACGCGGTGGCCGGACCGGACGGTGCACCCTATGCCGCGGCGCTCTACCCGCTGCCGCACTGGAAGCCGCGCGACGGCTTCGCGCTGGACCGCGCGCTGGTCTTCGCGGTTATGCGCCAGGAATCGCGCTTCGACCCGCGTCTGGTCAGCTCCGCCGGGGCGACCGGGCTGATGCAGATCCTGCCCAGCACGGCCCAGCATGTGCGCGAACGCAACGCCGACATCGGCAGCGACGACGCCAGCCGCGACGCGCTGTTCGATCCGTCCCGCAACATGGAACTGGGTCAGCGCTACCTGTCGGAACTGCTGGGCATGCCGGATATCGACGGCAACCTGTTCCTGGCCGCCGCCGCCTACAATGCCGGTCCGGGCAATCTGGCACGCTGGCGGCGGGATCTCAGCGACATCACCGATCCACTGCTGTTCATCGAAAGCCTTTCCTTCGGCGAGACACGCGACTATGTGGAGAAGGTGATGGCGAACTTCTGGATCTACCGGCTGCGGCTGGGCCAGGAGACCGCGTCGCTCACCGCCGTCGCCGATGGGAAATGGCCGACCTACACCCCGGTGGAGGCCCGCCCGACCGAGGTGGCGACCCGTCCGGACTCGCTGCCCGCGGTGAAGCCGGCGACCCCCGTCGCGGTGGAAACGGTGGCGGAGCGGGGAGAGGCCAGCCCGACACCCTGACCGCCGGCGCCCCCTTGTCGGGCTCCGGCCCGACATGAGGACACGCCTGCCGCCATGCCGAAGATCGACGAGAACCGCCCCTTCCTTCCCGTGAACATCGCCGTGGTGACGGTGTCCGACACCCGCAGCGCCGCCGACGACCGTTCCGGCGATGCGCTGGCGGAGCGGATCGCCGGCGCCGGGCACAAGGTCGCCGCCCGCACCATCGTCAAGGACGACATCGCGGCGATCCGCGCGCAGGTCCAGGCCTATATCGCCGATCCGCAGATCGACGTGGTGCTGACCACCGGCGGCACAGGCGTCACCGGCCGCGACGTGACGCCGGAAGCGGTCGAGGCGCTCTATGAAAAGGCGATCCCCGGCTTCGGCGAGCTGTTCCGCTATCTCAGCTATGCCAAGGTCGGCACCTCCACCATCCAGAGCCGGGCGACCGGCGGCGTCGCCAACGGCACCTACATCTTCGCCCTGCCCGGCTCGCCCAGCGCCTGCCGCGATGCCTGGGACGACATCCTGGTCTGGCAGCTCGACAACCGCCACCGTCCCTGCAACCTCGTGGAGCTGATGCCCCGCCTGCGCGAGCATATGGCGTGAGCGGACCGGCTGGATTCTCGATTGAGGCCCTGCACGATGCGCTGACGCGGCTTCCGCGCCTTGCCGACCTGCCGGCCGACGCGCTGGAGCCTATGCCGCTGAAGGGCGTCGCCCACGACCATGTGCGGCTGCGCGGCCGGCGGCTGGTTGCCCGCATCCCGCGCTGGAGCCAACTCGGCCTCGATGCCTGGACAGCGCTGGACCGGCAGGCCACCGCCTTCCAGCGGGCCGAGCCGTCGGGCCACACCCCGCGCTTCGCCGGCCTGCTGCCGCCGGGAGAGGGGCTGCCGCTGGGCGCCCTGGTGGTGGGCGAGGTGGAGGGACGCACCCCCACCCTGCCCGACGACATGCCTGCCATCGCCCGCGCCCTTGCCGCCCTGCACCGCATGGCGCCGCCGGATTTCTACGAACCGCTTCCCGCCCCGCCCGATCCGGTCGCCGCCCTGCTGGCCCAGGTCGAACGACAGGCGGAATGGTTCGACCGTGCCGATCTGTCGACCGAGGCGCGCGCGCTGATCGCGGAGGAGCTTGCCGCCGCCCGCGCCGGCGACCTTGCCCCGCCACGAGAGACCCCGATGCCGCTGACCGCGGTCGGGGTGGACGTGCATCCCGGCAATTTCCTGATCGATGCCCACGGCAAGGCTTGGTTCACCGACCTGGAAAAGCTGCAATACGGCCACCCGGCCAGCGATCTCGCCCATGCCAGCCTCTACACCTCGACCAAATGGGATCCGGAGGTGAATGCGGAGCTGACCCCGGCCGACGTCGACGCCTTCATCGAAGCCTGGACCATCGCGGTTCCGGGCGACCTCGCCAACGAAGTGCGGCCATGGCTGAAGCCGCTGCGCCGGCTGACATGGCTGCGCACCCTGTCCTGGATGGCCCGCTGGTCGGTGGAGGGCGCCACCCTGTCACCCGGCATGCCGGAACATCTCCGTGCCCACATGGACGCCCACGCCACCGACATCCTGCGGCCGGAGCGGATCGAACAGGTGCGGCGAGAGTGGCGGTAGCGATTGCGAAAAGGGGACTCGCACGAAAGTCTCTTGCCCGCGCCCTGCCGAAGATGATGGGATAGCGACTCGGAAAACGAGGTGACGAGAGCATGACGAGTGTGCGACGCCGGTTGCAGCCGATCTCCCTGGCCGTTCTGATGGCCGGGACCACCCTGGTGCCGGCCTTTGCCGCCGGGCCTGGGGCAGGCCTGGCTGCGGATGACGGCACCGGTTCCGCCACCGGCAGCTATCTGGCCGGCCGCTACGCCCAGCACCAGGATGATTGGACGGCGGCGGCGCGCTTCACCGCACAGGCTCTGGACGCCGATCCGGACGACCCCGCCCTGCTACGCCGCACCTTCCTGCTGCGGTTGGGCGAGGGCCGGATCGACACGGCGATCGGCTACGCCAGCCGTCTGCTCGATGAAAAGGGCGAGCCGCAGATGGCGCTGACCCTGCTGGCCGCCGACGCGCTGGCCAAGGGCAAGCTGGACGAAGCCGACGGCTATGCCGCCCGCCTGCCGACCGACGGACTCGGCCGCTTCCTGACACCGCTGACCCGCGCCTGGCTGGCAACGGCCCGCGGCAAGACGGACGAGGCGCTGACGGCGTTGCAGCCGCTGTCCGGCGTGCAGGGCTTCGAAGCGCTCTACAACCTGCATGCCGGGCTGATCCTCGACCTCGCCGGTCGCAACGACGAGGCGGCAGCCCGCTACGCCAAGGTGACGGAGACGGACGCGCCGTTGCGCGTCGTGCAGATCGTCGGCAGCTTCATGTCCCGCACCGGCCGCAAGGATGAAGCCCGCAAGCTTTACGAGGCCTTCCAGGGCAGCAACCCCGACGGGCTGCTGGTGGAGCCGGCGCTGGCCGCGATGGCGAACGCCCCGTCGGATACCCGCCCGGTCCCCGATGCCCGTTCCGGCCTTGCCGAGGCGCTGTTCGATCTGGGCAGCGCGCTGCATCATGAGAATGCCGACGAGCCGGCGCTGCTGTTCGGCCGCATCGCCCTGCACCTGCGCGGCGATCTGGCGCTCGCCCACCTGATGATCGGCGACATCACCGCGTCACGCGACCATCACGAGGAGGCGCTGGCTGCCTATAAGAAGCTGGAGAAGGACCCGCTTCTGGGCTGGACCGCCCGCATGCGCGAGGCCGACAGCCTCGCCCGCATGGAGCGCAACGACGAGGCCATCGCGATCCTCAAGGATCTGGCCGCCGAACGGCCGGAGCGCACCGACGCCATTACCCGCCTTGGCGACATCTATCGCTACGCCAAGCGTTATGCCGAGGCGATCCCCGCCTACACCACGGCGCTGGAGCGGATCGGCACGCCGCAGGAGCGGCATTGGCCGCTGCTGTACGCCCGCGCCATGTGCTACGAGAAGATCAAGCAGTGGCCGCAGGCCGAAGCCGACCTGCAGACGGCGCTGAAGCTGCGGCCGGACGAACCGTCGCTGCTCAACTTCCTCGGCTACAGCTGGATCGACCGCGGCGAGCATCTGGACAAGGCCAGGGCGATGGTGGAGCGCGCGGTGGAACTGCGCCCGCGCGACGGCTACATCGTCGACAGCCTGGGCTGGGCGCTCTACACGCTGGGCGACTATGAGGCCGCCGTCGCCAAGCTGGAGCGTGCTGTGGAGTTGAAGCCGGTCGATCCGACCATCAACGACCATCTCGGCGATGCCTATTGGCGGGCCGGCCGCCGCAATGAAGCCCGATTCCAGTGGATGCGCGCGTTGCGCAGCGCCGACGACGACACCGACAAGGCCGCCATCCAGGCCAAGCTGGACAAGGGTCTGCCGGAGCAGAAGGCCGCCGCAAAGCAGTGAGTGAACGCCCTCTCCCCAGGTGGGAGAGGGTGCTTTCGTGCCCTACACCTTCTCGACTACATAGGGCTTGTACAGGCTGTCGGTCTGCTGGATGTGCTCCACGAACCAGTCCTTCAGCAGCAGGATCAGGTCCATGCGCAGCATCGTGGGATTGTCCCCGTCGAAATCGCGGGCCAGCTTTTCCACCTCGTCGGCGAAATAGCGGTGAGCGGCGAGGTGGCCGTCCAGTTCGGGATAGCCGCAGCGTTCCATCATCGCCTCCTCCCGTGCGAAATGGACGGCGACATAGTCGCGGAGGCTGGCGAGCAGACTGGACAGCTCCTCCCGGTTGGCGGGGGTGATGCCGCTTTCCAGCAGACCGTTGAACAGGTCGAGAAGGCGCCGGTGCTCGTCGTCGAGCACGGGCACGCCGACGCTCATGGACTTGTCCCAGACGACGTAGCTCATCGCAGCGATCTCCCCCCTCGCGACCCGCGATCGCAGGCGCATCCCGCGGACTGAGGCGGTTGCGGCCGGCCATGGCTGGGTTGTGGACATCTTGACAGGGATCCTAAAACCGGCAACCGTGCCCGTCCAAGCGGCAAATCCCCGCAGGGGGCGCGGCAAGATGCGCATCGCGCCAAACCGTCCCCTGCCCAGCGACAGAGTGACCGATGGCCCTGCTCGACGAGATCGCGGAGAAGAAACGGGCGCTGGACGCCGCGCGTCCCCTGCCGCAGGAGGTCGTGCACGGCATCGCCGACAGGTTCGAGCTGGATCTGACCGTCGCCGCCGCGGCGCTGGAGGAGATTCCGCTCAAGCGCGCGGACGTCAAAGCGATCCTGGAGCGCGGGAGCATCCTGCGCCACCGCGGGGTGGAGGAGCAGCGCTTCGTCCTGAACCACCGCGCGGCGCTGGAACTGATGGCCCGCCTGTCATTCGATCCGTCGGGCGCCGTCACCGAACGCACCGTCACCGCCTTTCATGCCGTGCTCTATCGCGGGATCGAGGATGAGGCCGGGAAGTACCGCGACGGTCCGCCGAAGGACGACCCGGCGGAAACCGCACCCGACCCGGCCAAGCTGCGCGTGTCGATGTCGGCGCTGTCGACCTGGATGCGCAAGTCGGACGCCGGCCCCGACACCGCCTTCGAGGCTCATCACCGGCTGAGCGCCATCCGTCCCTTCCATACCGGCAACCGGGCGACGGCGCTGCTGCTGTGCAATCTGATCCTGAACCGCGCCGGCTACCCGCCGGTGGTGGTCCAGGCCGACGACCGCGGCCTGTATCTGGACCTCGTCGAGCGGGCCTGGTCGGTCGGCGACAAGACGCCCTTCCGCGACCTGATGATGAGATTCCTGTCCCAGAGCCTGGATTTCTGCCTGGAATCGGCGGGCAAAGGCGAAGACGAAGCGGACGGGGACGAGACTCCCTAAACCACCGATCCGGCCGGCAGGCGCAGGCGCGACGGCCGGTCTGGACCGCTGTGGATCAGCAGGGTAATCGGCAGCGCATCGACGCGGCGGGTCTCGCCCGGCTCCGCCCCGGTGCCGGGATTGACCGGATAGGCCGGGAAACAGGACCCGGCAAGGCTGAGGCGCAAGGCCGATCCCGGCGCGAGCGTGGCGCAGGCCGCCCGCATGGCGATGGTCAGCGGACGGGTTGGGTCGCCCGGCTCCACCCGCGCATAGCCCTGGGTCAACGGCAGCACCTGCCCGTCGGGCCGCAAGACCGACAGAACGGCGCTGACATCGAAGGATGGCGCATCGGCCTCCACCCACACATCCAGCGCCACACGCCCGGCCAGCATCAGCGGCTCGTCCAGCGGCAGGCTGGTGTAGGTCGCGACGTCCGGGCGACAGTCGATGGCGGCGCGGTCGGGGCGCCCGGCGGCATCCGGCACCGCATGGCCGCCAACTGTCGGTACCGGCCTGCGCGGGTCGTGCACCACGACGTCGAGCGCCTCCAGATCGGGCATTTCCAACTCCAGCCGCCCACCCTGACGGTTGGCGAGGCCGTCGCTGGCCAGATGCAGGACCGCTTCGGCCGCCGGCAGGTTGGACAGGTCGTGCCAGCGCCCGGTTTCGACATCATGCAGGCGGACCGGACCGCCGCGGTCGCCGCCCTCGCCCTTCAGCACCCGGTCGAACCACGCCAGTTGCAGCGTGTCGAGCGTCGGCGCCTGTCCCGGCGCGGCGGCGGGTCCATCGGCGCCCCAGGGGCCGACGACCAGCCGCACCGGCGCCCTCTGGCTTGCGGCGAAACGATCATAGGCATCAAGCATGCCGGCCAGACGCGGGTCGTACCAGCCGCCGATCTGCAGGACCGACACGTCGGCCGGCATGGCGTCCTGCATCGCCTTGGGCGACAGCGCGGCCCAGGACGGGCCGGGCACCGGGTTGGTCAACCAGTCGTCGTAATGGGTGTAGCGGGCGTAGTCGCGCAGAGCCTGCGGCCGCGACGGGATCTCGTCGTCGATGGGCAGGCTGCGCGCCGCGTCCGACAGCAGCCGGTGCCCGGTTCCGTCCTCGACCCGCCGCGCGGCGTCGGCTGCGGTACGCAACGCCCAGCCCATCGCGTCGGCCAGCCGGAAGGCCCCGCCCTCATAGGCCCAGTCGGAGAAGACGTCCCAGCCGGCGAAAGCCGGCGCCACCGCACGCAGGGCGGCCGGCGCTTCGGCCAGCGCCAGCCATTGCGCCATTCCGGCGTAGCCGCAGCCGTACATCGCCACAGATCCCGACGATCCCGGCAGGGAGGCCGCCCACGCCACGGCATCGGCCCCATCCTCCCGCTCCACCTCGAACGGTCGGAAGCGGCCGTCGGAGGTGCCGCAGCCGCGCACGTCCTGCACCACCACCACATAGCCGCGCGCAGCATACCAGCGCGGATGGGCGTAGTGGCTGGTCAGTGCGGTGCGCCGGCCGCAGGGAACGCGCAGGAGAAGCACCGGCCATGTGCCGGCGGCGTCGGGCCGGTAGAGATCGGCATCCAGCCGCACGCCGTCCCGCGTCCGCATCGACACGGTTTCCGGCGGCCGGACCGGCAGCAGGCTGTGGGAGTGGTGGATCACCGGGGCCAGATGGGTCATGGCTGATCGGGCTCGCTCGATGACGAACAACAGATGATGTGTCGTCGTGGCAAAGCCCATGCCAGAGCTGGGACGGCAATCGGCCTAAATTTTAGGGTCGTAAATCCGGGCATGGAAAGCCCGCGCTCCTTGCGGAGAGCGGGCGGAGAGCGGGCTTTCCCAGCTTTCACGGCCATATCGTGGTCGGCGCCAATCAGCGCGAGACCAAATTCCAACCGCCCATTCCTCAGGCCGATGCCGCTTTCACGGGCAGGCCGCCCAATCAGGCGGCAATCAGCTCGAAACGATCGACATCGACCATGCCGCGGTCGGTGATCTTCAGGTGCGGGATGACCGGCAGGGGAAGGAAGGCCAGTTGCAGGAAGGGCTCGGCAAGCGGACAGCCCATGGCGCGGACGGCGGCGCGCAGGGAGCGAAGCTTCACCTCCACCGTCTCGAACGGCTCCAAACTCATCAGCCCGGCCAGAGGCAGGGCCAATTCGCCGACGACCTGCCCGTTGCGCACGGCGACGAAGCCGCCCTGCAGCTCGATCAGGCGGTTGACCGCGACGCGCATGTCGGCGTCGCTCGCCCCGACCACGCAGATGTTGTGGCTGTCATGGCCGACCGACGAGGCCAGCGCACCGTCCGCGAAACCGAACCCCTGGACGAAGCCGCGGCCGATGTTGCGGTTGCTGCCGTGGCGGGCGAAGACGCAGATCTTCAGCAGGTCGCGCGACGGATCGGCCACCATCCGGCCGCCCACCACCGGGACCTCGATCCGCCGGTGTTCGGTCAGGATCCTGCCCGGCTCCAGCCCGATCACCGACTGTACGGAGCCGCCGGCCGGCACGGCGAAATCCTCCTCGGCTACCGGCTCCAGCTTCACCGAATCGAGGCCCACCGGCGTCACCGGCGGGCGACCGTCGAAGCTGTGCGGCCCGACGATCTTGCCGTTGCGGATGACGCGGTTGACCGCGCAGTCCTCCAGATCGTCGAGCAGGACCAGATCGGCGCGATGTCCCGGCGCCACCAGCCCGCGGTCGTACAGGCGGAAGCCGCGGGCGGCCGACCATGTGGCGGCGCGATAGACATGGGCCACCGGCGCGCCGAGGCGGATGGCGCTGCGGATCAGATGATCCATGTGCCCCTCCTCCGCGATGTCCAGCGGGTTGCGGTCGTCGGTGCAGAAGCCCAGGAAGGGCGAGGTCTCCGGCCCGATGACTTTGGCAAGGGCATGAACGTCCTTCGACACCGATCCGTCGCGGATCAGCACCTGCATGCCCTTGCGCAGCTTCTCCATCGCCTCATCCGCACTGGTCGTCTCGTGGCAATTGCGGATGCCGCAGGATAGATAGGCGTTCAGTTCCTTCCCCGACACCAGCGGAGCGTGGCCGTCGATGTGGCGCCCGTCGAAGGCGGCCAGCTTGTCCAGCACGCCGTCCACCTTGTGAAAGACACCGGGAAAATTCATGAATTCCGCCAGCCCCAGCACGCGGGGATGGTCCATGTGGCGGATCAGGTCCGGCGCCTCCAGCCGGGCGCCCGAGGTCTCCAGCTCCGTCGCCGGGACGCAGGAGGACAGCTGCACGAACAGGTCGAGAGCCGTGCCCCCGGCACTGTCGAGGAAATAGCTGAGGCCCCGCTCGCCCAGCACATTGCAGATCTCGTGCGGGTCGCAGATGGCGGTGGTGGTGCCGCGGGGCAGGACGCAGCGGTCGAACTCCTGCGGGGTGACGCAGGTGGATTCGCAATGGACATGAGTGTCGATGAAGCCCGGAACCACGGTCAGACCGCGCCCGTCGATCTCCTCCACCCCGTCATAGGACTCGTAGGTGCCGACGATGACCTCGCCGCAGACGGCGATGTCGCCCTCCGCGATCTCGCCGGTGACGACGTTGAGAAAGCGCGTGTTCTTGATGACCAGATCGGCCTTCACCTCACCCAGCGCCTGCCCGATGCGCGTCTTCAGATGGTCCCGGCTGACCGACATGTCCCACTCCGCCTGTGGTCTATTCAAAGAGGGAAAGTGGCCCGGCGCGCCGTGCCGTGCAAGCGGCTATCGGCCGGCCTGCCGGCGGAACGGCGAGCGGGCCTGTTCCTGCGCGAAGGCGGCGAGAACCTTGGCGTTGTGCAGTTCCAGCCCTTCCGCCACCGCGCGGCGCATGTTGGTGTGCAGGAACCAGTGGCAGGCATGGGAGAGTTTCGGCAGGAACCCTCGCGCCAGCTTGTGCGGGCCGCCGCGCCCGCCGTCCACCCGGTTCAAACCCCGGGCGATCGCCCGTTCGACAGTGCTGTAATAGCAGATCTCGAAATGGACCAGCTGTGCGCCCTCCCTCGCCCCCCAGTTACGGACATAGAGGCAATCGTCTCCTTCCATGGTCAGCAAGGCGCCGATCGCAACTCCGCCGGATTCGGCGAAGGTCAGCGTCACGGCATCACCGAAAGCGGCGCAGAGCCGCAGGACGAAATCCATCGTCAGCGCCTGACGTCTCCCCCGGCGGCTATGGAGGTCGTCCAGCAAATCCAGGAAAATCGCGACATCGGCCTCATCCACCCGGCTGCCCGGCACGTCGCGGATGCGTACTCCGCTCTCGATGATCTTGCGGCGTTCCCACAGCATCACGCTGCGCCGACGGCTCGACAGGGCGGCGGTGAAATCGGCGAAGTCGCCATATCCCGCGTTCCGCCACTCGTAATCGACGGCATGGCGGGTCAACCATCCCGCCTCCTCGAAACGGGCTCGGTCTTCCTCGTCCGGAAAGCTTACATGGATAGAAGACAGGCCATGATTGTGGGCCAGCGAACGCATAGCCCCCGTCAGTGCATCTGCTACGCCGGACGGCGCTCCCTCCCGCAGCAATATCCTGGGGCCGGTCGCCGGCGTGTAGGGGACCTCGATGACCAGCTTCGGAAAATAGCGCCCGCCCGAGGCCTGAAAGCCGTCGACCCAGGCCTGATCGGGCCAGAACTCGTCCGTGGACCGGTCGCGCAGATAGAGGGGCGCTGCGCCAACCGTCTGGCCAGACGCATCCCTTACGATCATATGGGCAGGGCGCCAGCCGTTGTCCGGGCCGGCCAGGCCGCTGTCTTCAGCCGCACTCAGGTAGGCATGGCGCAAGAACGGCCCCTTGCCGGCGGCACAGGCATTCCATTCCAGTGGATCGACCCCGGAAATTCCGAACACCATCGCGACCGACAACGGTTCATCCTGCCGGTCGCCGTCCTGCGCAACCGGTTCCTGCCTCATGAACATGTCATTCCCTGATCATTCCCCGTCGTAAGGCGGCGCCACCGGAAGCCGTACGCTGACCGTCGTGCCTTCCCCCTCGCGGCTGCGGATGTCCAGCGTGCCGTTCAGCAGATCGACGAAGGACCGCACCAGCGGCAGGCCCAGCCCGGTGCCGCCGGAGCGGCGGGACAATTGGCTGTCGACCTGACCGAAGGGCTGCAGGGCGATGGCGATGCCTTCCGCATTCATGCCGATTCCAGTGTCGGCGACCTCGATCAGGATGCGGCCGCATTCCGGGCGGACCCGCAGGGCGACGCTGCCGCCGGCGGGGGTGAACTTCACCGCATTGGTCAGCAGGTTCAGCAGGATCTGCTTCACCCGCACCGGATCGCCCAGCAGGCGGGGGGTTTCGGGGGCGATGTCCTGGGTCAGGGTCAGCCCGCCCTCCTCCGCCCGTTCGGCGATCAGCAGAAGCGAGCTTTCCACGGCGTCGCGCACGTCCATCGGCTGCGGATGCATTTCCAGCTTGCCGGCCTCGATCTTGGCGACGTCCAGGATGTCGCTGATAACCGCCAGCAGATGCTGGCTCGACTTGCCGATTACCTTGGCATAGTCGAGGTATTTGGGATGGCCGAGCGGCCCGACGATCTCGCTCTCCATCATCGAGGAAAAGCCGATGATGGCATTCAGCGGCGTGCGCAGCTCGTGACTCATGTTGGCGAGGAACTCGCTCTTGGCGCGGTTGGCGAGTTCGGCCTGTTCCTTGGCCTGGATCAGCGCCTGTTCGGCGCGGCGGCGTTCCTGGACCTCCTGCATCAAAGCGCGGGTACGCTCGGCCACCCGCATCTCCAACTCGTCGCGGGCCTGACGCAGAGCCAATTCCGCCCGCTTGCGCCGGGTGATGTCCTGGCCGACGCAGAGAATACCCGCCGGCGCGCCGTCGGCTTCCGGCAGCCGGTTCAGGTTCCATAGAAGCACCCGCTCGCTCATGCAGTCCTGCTCGCGCAGGGCCTGCTCGAAATTGCGGACCTCCATCCCCTCGGCGGCGACCTTGAGCTGGGCGGCAAAGGCGCCGGCCGGCTGCTCCCCCATCATCTCGGTCCAGGGGCGGCCGATGGCGGTGCCGGCCTCCAGCCCGAAGGCGCGTTCGGCATCACGGTTGGCCTCCAACACGCGGCCATCGTCTCCCAGCACAAGGATGATGCTGGCAGCCGTGCGCAGCAGGGAGCGGAAGCGGGCCTCCCCGGCCCGTGCCTCGCTCTGGCGCAGTGCGGCTTCCAACTCGGCGATGCGGCGCTCAAGCCGGCGGACAATGTCGGCCGGGCCGCCTCCCGGCGGTGGAGCCGGCTCGGCGAAGAAGATCGGATCGGTCACGCCGCAGCGTTTTCCGGCTGCATCATGTCGCCCAGCTTCGCCAGCAGGAACTCCAAATCCTCCGGCGCCAGATCCTCGTACTGGGTCAGGATGCGTTCGATGACGCGGCGGCGGTGGCGCTCGCGGTCGCCGGGTTCGCCGTCATAGGGGGTTTCCTTCAGCACGTCGATGGCGATGCGGCAGGCCGGCAGCAGGGCCGGCGGCAGCTTCGC
This sequence comes from Azospirillum sp. TSO5, assembly GCF_003116065.1. Classification (NCBI taxonomy): domain Bacteria; kingdom Pseudomonadati; phylum Pseudomonadota; class Alphaproteobacteria; order Rhodospirillales; family Azospirillaceae; genus Azospirillum; species Azospirillum sp. TSO5. Next base: position 130,324 of record NZ_LGQY01000028.1, read on the forward strand.
CTTGTCATACAGTGACTTCAGCCCCAGCCGTCCGGCATCGTGGATCAGCAGCCGGGCGTTGGTCAGCGGCACGTTCGCCATGCGCGACATCGCCATCTCGAAGAAGGCGATGTCGCCGGTGCACAGCGAGCGGACCAGCAGCGACGGCGTCAGGCGGCCGGTGCGGGCAAGCTGCGTCACCAGACGGTCCAGCGCCCCTTCGTCGCTTTCGCCGGTGAACAGGGCGACGGTCGCCCGTTCACGGCTTTGCAGGATCAGTTCCGACGCGACCTTCGACGGCAGTTCGTGGTGCGAGACCAGATGCTGGCGCAGCCGTTCCGACACGACGGCGACCAGACGTTCGGCGATGGTGATCGGCAACTTGGAGCGGTGGACCAGCGGGTCCTGCACCGCCTCGCTGGCGCCGAAGCGGTCGATGACGCGGCCAAGGCTCTGCTCGCCGAGTTCCGCCCCCTCGTTGGCGACCAGCGCCGCGACCGCGTGTTCGGACCCGCTTTCGATCAGCGCGTCGGCGACCACGGCCGGCACGGTCGGGCGTTGGGCGATGGCGGTGCTCTTCGCCTCCGCACCCGTCCGCACGATCTCGACCAGATCGGCCGGGGTCAGCACGGTGGAGACGCTCAACACCGGGATCGCCACCGCCTCCACATCGCGGGCCAGGGTCAGGGCGACGTCGCGCGGCAGGGACGGGCTGGATTTCAGATTCTCGGCCAGGGTCTGGCGGACGCGCAGGACTGTGTCCGTGACCATCACGCGGATGATGTCCTCCGCCAGCATGCGCTCCGACTGCGACAGCTCCGGGCTGTCGAACTGCTGAGCCAGCTTGGCGGCCAGATCGGTCCGGCTGTTCGGCGACGGGTCGGCCAAAAGCCGCGCCACGTCCTGTTGGGTCAGATGACCCGACTTGAAACCGTCACTCATGGGTGCCGGACCCTTCCTGCCCTGGTCCGTCTCCATATGGGCCGCGGAACGCAAAACCCGCGCGAATGTGGGCGGAGACTTGTCCACACCGTCAAGGATCTTCCGAAACGGTTGAACCTTCCTTAACGCCCTGCGGTCATAAGCCCATGGCCTTTGGCCATAAGTCCGTAGGAGGAGCGGCTCACGGCATCCCGACGAAGCTGGGCGGCTCCGGCAGGATCGGCCGGCGTCGCCGTGCCCCGCGCAGATGCAGCGCCACTGTTGCGATCTGCTCCTCCACCGAGATGTGGCGCTGCGAGGCGACCTCCAACCCGCGGTCTTCGTAGACATAGGCGTCGGGATGGCTTTCCGCCCAGCGCTGGATGGCGGCGTCGCGGTCGCGCAGCAATTCGACGATGGTCGGACGGAACAGCCGCATCATCGCGGTGATCCAGCGGTTGGCCGGCCAGGACGGCCGGGCATGGTCGATCTCGAAAGCATCGAGCATCGCGATCACGTCGTCGGACTTGTACCAGGTCTCCCCGGTCACCCAGCGGTTGGTGGTGAACAGACGCACCGGTTGGCCGGCCACATCCATGGCGATGCCGATCAGGTGGGACAACGCGTCATTGTCGTTGTCCGGGGCCGAGAAATCGGCCAGCGGCGCCGGCCGCAGGCCCGGCGGCATGCCGTGCGGGCGCAGGAAGGTGTGGAAATGCCCATGCTCCCCATTGGGCCGTTCACCTTCGGGATGGCAGTGATAGTAATACTGGGCATGGAATTCGGCGTCGTAGACGTCACCCGGCGGATAATGCTTCCACTCGTACAGCGTGCCGTGGCCGCGCAGAAGCTCCCCCACCACCGTGTCGCCGGTCTTGGCCAGAACGCGCTGGCACAGGCGCACCTCGCGTCCCGCCTCGGCCATCGCCTCCAACTCTTCCCGGGACACGTCCGACAAATCCGTCATCGCCCGATCCTGCGCTGCGCGAACACCCCTATTACGTACGCGGCTATGCGGGCGTGGCAAGGTCTTTTCGATTGCCGCACCTGCGGTTGCAGCCGGGCCTGCGCTTGGCCGTTCAGCTACCGGAAGGGCGGAAACGCTGCGACAGCGACCATGTCACCAGCTCTCCGGTGACCTTGCCCAGCGCTTCGTCGAAGGCGGTGATCACGTCGGTGAAGGAGCGGCCGCGCACCGGTGCCGACGCCTCGAAGGTCTCGCCGGCCTCGATGGTCCGGCGCGGCATGGCGACCAGCTTGGCCGACAGGCGCACATGCACCCGGTCAGGCATGGCGGCACCCGGCGTGGCGTATTCGGCCTGGAAATCACGCAGTTCCGACTTCAGCACATAGTCGGAGCGCAGCCCCACCGTGTCGCGCCCGACCGAGACGATGCGACCGCTGTCCTCGAAGGTCTGGACGATCAGCCCCTGAACCATATTCGGCGCCCGGTCGGCCCAGGACACATCGGCGAAATAGTCGAGCGAGGTCGGCGTGCGGGCCAGGGCGATGCGCGGCGTGTCGATCCCCGCCGCAGCCGACGGCGTCTCCACCAGCAATTGCCAGTCGGCCTTGGGGCCGGGGGCGACGCTGGCCCGCGGGGTCAGGGTGTAGAGATGCGGCGCCGTCGGGTTCAGCGTCGAACAGGCGGCCAGCCCCAGCAGCAGGGCGGTCCCCAGCATCCTGCGCACGACCGCCCCTGCCGATCCGCTGCGCCCCATCGTCGCCCGCCTCATTTCCCACGCACCTCCACGCCCTGCCGCGTCCCGCCGAAAAGGAAGTTCGACGGGTCGTTCTCGATCCGGGTGACCACCCGCGACAGCTGACCCGACAGATCGCGCAGCTGGGTGATCAGCAACGTCAATTCATACAGGCCCGTGGCGGTGAAGTCGCGCACCGGCTCGCGATTTTCGGCGACGAGGCCGTTCAGCGTGTCAGAGGTGCGCTTCAGCGACCGCAGCAGCTCGCGCGTCTCGCCGCCAAGCTGCTTGGCGGTGCCGTCCACCGTCGCCAGCGTGTCGTGCGTCTGAGCCAGCGTGCGGTCCAGCTGAGGCCCGACCGTCTCGAACCCGTTCAGTGTCCGCCGCGCCTGGGCCATCGTTTCCTCAAGGCCGGCGCTGGCACGGGCAAGCTCGGCACTGATGGTGCGGGCATTGGCCAGGATGTCGCCGATCGCCTTTTGGTTCTCGCCGTTCAGCATCTCGCCCAGCTTGGTGATGACCTCCAGCGAGCGGTTGACCAACTGCGGGGCACTGTCCACCACCGCAGTCAGCGAACTGGGCCGCGACGGGATGGTCAGCACCCCGTCGGCATCGGTGGCGGTCAGCCGCTTGCCCCCCACCGTTCCGCCGGAGATCTGGACATAAGCGCCGCCAGTGATGCCCTGCACCTCCAGCGAGGCGATGGAATCGGACATGATCGGCGTGCCGTTCTGCACCTCGATCGTCACCCGGACCCGCGTCACGTTGTCGGGGTCGAGCCGGATGTCCGACACGGTGCCCACCGGCACGCCGCGATAGCGCACCGGGCTTCCCTGCTGCAGGCCGGTGACGGAACCGGTGAAATAGATGCGGTAGGTCTCGCGCGTCTCGTCCAGCTGGACCTTGGCGATCCAGGCGGTGAAGACCAGCAGGCCGGCGACCAGCGCCAGCACGAAGCTGCCGACCAGGATATAGCTGGCGCGGGTTTCCATGACGTGCCCCTACCCTTTCGCAAGACGCCTGGCGTCTTCTTCATGTCGCCGAGCGTCATTGCGCTCTTTCGCGTCGAGAGCCGCGCGGCCGCGCGGTCCGTGAAAGTAATCGTGGATCCACGGGTGCGGATCGGCCAGATGCTGGGCCAAGGTCCCCACCCGGATCTTCTTGTCGACCAGCACGGCGATGCGGTCGCAGATCGAGGTCAGGCTGTCCAGATCGTGGGTGACCATGAAGACGGTCAGCCCCAGGCTGCGCTGCAACCCCTGGATCAGCGTGTCGAAAGCGGCAGCGCCGATGGGGTCGAGGCCGGCGGTCGGCTCGTCCAGGAACAGGATGTCGGGATCGAGCGCCAGCGCACGGGCCAGACCGGCGCGCTTGATCATGCCGCCGGACAGTTGCGCCGGGTGCTTGGTCCCGGCATCGGGCGGCAGGCCGGCCATGGCGATCTTCACCCGCGCCACCTCGGCGATCAGCGACGGGGGCAGGTCGGTGTGCTCCTTCAGCGGCAGCATCACATTCTCCGCCACCGTCATGGAGCTGAACAGGGCGCCGTTCTGGAACAGCACGCCGGTGCGGGCCTGAAGCGCCGTGCGCTCCTCCCGGTCGAGGTCGGCGGTGTCGTGGCCCAGCAGCTCGATCCGGCCGGCGGCGGGGTCGATGAGGCCTAGAATTTCCTTCAGAAGCACCGACTTGCCGGTGCCGGAGCCGCCGACGACGCCCAGCACCTCCCCCCGCTCGACGTCGAGGTCAAGGCCGTCATGGACGGTCTGCGGGCCGAAGCGGGTGACCAGCCCACGCACGCGGATGACGGGAGCTTCGGCCATCACACACCCAACATGGAGAAGAGGACCGAGAAGACCGCGTCGATGACGATCACCAGGAAGATGCCCTCCACCACCGCCTTGGTGGTCATGATACCGACGCTCTCGGCGCTGCCGGAGACCTTCAGCCCCTCGTAACAGCCGACCATGGCGATCACCAGGGCGAAGACGGGGGCCTTGAGCAGGCCGGCGATCACCGTGTTGATGCCGACCGCGCTGTGAAGCTGGCGGATGAACTGCCCGAAGGTGATGTCCAGTGTGGCATAGGCCATCACCGCCCCGCCGAACAGCCCCATCACGTCGGCGTAGAAGGCCAGCAGCGGCAGGGTGATCATCAGTGCCAGCGCCCGCGGCACCACCAGCAGCTCCACCGGATCGAGGCCCATGGTGCCGATGGCGTCGACCTCCTGGTTCACCTTCATGGTGCCGATCTGCGCGGTGAAGGCGGAGCCGGAGCGGCCGGCGACGATGATAGCCGTCATCAGGATGCCGATCTCGCGCAGGACGGAGATGCCCAGCAAATTGACGACATACAGCTCCGCGCCGAAACGCTTCAGCTGGTCGGCCCCCTGGAAGGCCAGCACCACGCCGATCAGGAAGGACAGCAGCCCAAGGATCGGCAGGGCGTTCAGCCCGGTCTGCTCGATGTGGAACAGGACGGAGGTCAGGCGCAGGCGCGACGGGCGCAGGATCAGCCGGGCGAAGGTGACGGTGACGAGGCCGAGGAAGCCGACGAGGTCGAGGATTTCCTTGGCGGCGCTCACCGTCGTCTCGCCGGTGCGGACGATCATGTCGAGGATCGGGTGATGCTCGCGCTCGATCGGATGCGGCGGCGCCTTGCCGGCATCGCGCACGGCATCGAACAGGGCGGCATGGTCCGGCCGCAGCCCGACCACTGCAACCGTGTGGCCCGCCGCCCCCAAGCGGTCGGCCAGCCGGTTCAACAGATAGGCGCCGACGGTGTCGAGCGCCTCCACCCGCGCCATGTCGAGACGCACCGCAGCACCCTCCTGGGGCGTCGGTGCGCGGTCGAGCGCATCGGACGCTGCGGCGGCAGCATCCAGGGTCCAGCGTCCGGCGGCGGCGATCCGCCACCCGCCGTCCTCCGGACCGGCATCGATCCGGACCTCGTCCGCCGTTCCATGCTTCGCTAAAGTCCCAGCCACAGGCTCCGCCGCACGCATCCGCACATTCACCGGTACGTCTGGCCGGTGCGCCTGGAACGTGGCGGAGCATCGCCGGATGGTCAACCCCATGCGGTAAAATGGCGGCACCGCCAAAGCGTCCATTCCCGGCTTTGCGCCGGGGTGGGCAGCCGCTAGAGTGCCGGGCGGCCGACCGGGCCGTTCATGCCGGCATACGATTCTTTACGGACAAGACTTCCGATGAACTTCAAAGACCATATCCGCGGCGTCCCGGATTTCCCGAAGGCCGGCATCCTGTTCTACGACGTCTCGCCGCTGCTGGCGAACGGCGCCGCCTGGAAGGCCGCCATCGACGAGCTGGCCGAGGCGGTGCGCCCGCACAAGCCGGACCTGCTGGTCGGGATCGAATCGCGCGGCTTCCTGGTCGCCGCCCCGCTGGCGCTGGCGCTTGGCATCGGCTTCATCATGGTGCGCAAGCACGGCAAGCTGCCGGGCGACAAGATCGCCCATTCCTATGACCTGGAATACGGCACCGACACCATCGAGGTGCAGGCCGACGCGGTGAAGCCCGGCCAGCGCGTGGTGGTGCTGGACGATCTGCTGGCGACCGGCGGCACCATGGTGGCTGCCATCAACCTGCTGCGTCAGGTCGGCGCCGACGTCCGTGCCGCCGCCTTCCTGGTGGAGCTGACCTTCCTGAACGGCCGCGACCGCATCGACGTACCCAGCATTTCGCTGATGGCGTATGACGAGTGAGGTCCAGGCTTAAGGTCAGTGGCGGGTGCGCCAGCCGTCGATGCTGAAGCGCCCGGCCCCCGACGCCACCAGTGACAGGAAGCCGCCGATGATGGCGAGGTTCTTCATGAACTGGATCTGCTGCATCTTCATGGCGTCGGGTGCCGCCTCCCAATAGCGGTGGGCGATCAGGGTTGCGGCGACGGTGAAGGCCGCGACCGCCAGCGCCGCCAGCCGGGTCCAGGCGCCCAGCACGATGGCAAGCCCGCCGAACGCCTCGACCAGCGCGCCGATGGGGGCGACGATCGTGGCCATCGGCACGCCCTGACTCTCCATTCCGGCGATGAAGCCGCCGAGCGCCATCAGCTTGCCGAAGCCGCTCTGCACGAAGATGGCGCCCAGCAGGATGCGGGCCGCCAGCAGCAGCGCATCCTGCCAGCCGGTGGCGGCTCCGGTCTCGTAGGCGGTGGCATGGTTCGTCATCGCTCGTCCCTTTCCCAATGGCTTTGGAATGGGACGGCGGCAAGGCGGCGGTTATTCCATGAAAAATGCGGGATCAGGCGGTCCTCCATAGGCTGATGATCATGACGCCGGCGACGGTCAGGGCGGCACCGGCCAGCTGCAGCCAGCCCATCGGCTCCGCCAGCGCCAGATAGCCGAAGACGGCGGCGGCGACCGGGCCGATGGCGCCGCTCAGCGCCACCAGATTGGGGCCGACCCGCCGCAGCGCCTCCGCCGTCATCAGAACCGGCAGCACGGTGCAGACCACCGACATCACCACCGACAGCCAATAGACCGGCAGCGGCAGGTCGAGCGCCGACAGGGGGCGTAGCACCAGGAACTGCAGGATGCAGCACAGGCAGGCCGCCGTCATCGCATAGGCGGTGAAGCGCATGGAGCCGATCCGCTGCACCACCCGGCTGCTGCCGACCAGATAGATCGAATAGAGGAAGGCGCCCATGAAGACCAATCCGGCCCCGGTCATGAAGTCGGGATGGCCGGTCCCGACCTCCGACCACACCACCAGGGCGACGCCGGCGTAGGAGACCACCAGCGCCACGACCTCGCGCAGGCCGATCCGCTTGCCGAGGAACAGGGCCGACAGGATCACGACGATGGTCGGGTAGAGGAACAGCAGCAGCCGCCCCATCCCGGCCGAGACATAGCGCAGCCCGAGGAAATCGCAGAAGCTGGCGGCGTAATAGCCGGTGACGCCCAACGCGACGGTCAGGGCAAGGTCGCGCCCGGCGATCGGCGCGCGCTCTCCCTTCCGGCCACTCGACCACAGAGCCATGGCCAGGAAGAAGGGCAACGCGAAGACCATGCGCAGCATGATCAGCGTGACCGGATCGACATTGTAGCGGTAGGCCAGCTTGATGATGACCGGCCGCAGCGAGAAGGCGATCACCCCGGCGACGGCAAGCCCCAGTCCGACCAGCATCTGGACCGGCGGCAGGAACCGCGTCGCGGCGGCTTCGGAGGGCAGGCTGGACTGGGACAAGGCGGCGGTTCCGGTGATTGGTTGAGAGACGCCGGTCAAGCCGGATCGGCCGCGACGGCGGTGCCGGACATCGGCGTCAGTCCGGTGAAGGTCACCCGCGCCTGCTGGCCGATGGCGATGGAGTGAACGCCGGTCAGGGCGCCGGTGGACACCCACTGCCCGGCCTTCAGCGGCCGGCCGAGGCGCGCCGCCATGCCCAGCGCCACCGCGACCGCCGCGGCGATGCCGCCCGGCAGCTTGGCGGCGCTGCCGACGCCGACGCTCTGGCCGTCGATCAGCACCTCGGCGCGTAGGGTATCGGCGCCCTCGACGCCGCCGACGATCTCCTCGCCGACGATCAGGCCGTTGTTGTTGCCGAAGACGGAGGTCGAGGCGGTGGGGCCGAGCGTGTTGACCGGCGCCAGAGGCCCACCCGCCACCTCGATGGCGGCATGGACGGCGGCGATGAAGGCGGCGGCCTCCGCCGGGCTGTAGTCCAGCTTGTCGGCGGGGGCGTCGGCGGCGATGCGCACCGCGAACTCCGCCTCCACGGCGCCGAAACCGCCGGGAATGACCGGGAAGCTCAGCGGGCCGCCATCGGCGGCCGACACCGTGCGGGCGAAGATCGGGCCGATGTAGCGCATGGCGCCAAGCGTCTCCTCCAACGCCGGCGGCACCCGCGCCACCTTCCAGCCGGCGACCTCGTCGGGCCAGGAGGCGGTCGCCGTCGCCTGGATGGCGTAGGCGGTGGCGAGGTCGGCCGGCAGCGGGCCGGGGAAGTCGGCAAGGCCGGCCGCGCTGCGGCGGGCGGCGACGAAGCGGGCCGCAGCCTCGGCGATCACCGGGTCGGCCAGGGTCGGGGCGCTCAGCCCGATGGGGTGCGTGACGGTCATGGGAAGCTTCTCCGCTGAGGGGCGCCGCGACTGTAGCGGTCTCGGCCGGTACGGGAAAGTGCGCCGCACAATGACAGCCCCCGAAAGGCGGGGTGGACGAACCATCCGCTTGCGGTGACACTGGAACCGTCCTTGCCGCGGGAGAGGCCATGCGTTCCGACACCGACGCCGCAACCAAGCTGCTGTTCCGCCGGATCGAATCGCGGCGCGACGATCTGGTCGCGCTGACGCAAGCGCTGATCCGCATCCCCACCGTCAACCCGCCCGGCGACGTCTATACCGACTGCGCCGAGCTGATCGGCCGGCGGCTGGCGGCGCGCGGGTTCGATGTCGAGTATGTGCGGGCGGAGGGGGCGGCCGGCGACAGCGACCGCTATCCGCGCACCAACGTCGTCGCCCGCATCGAGGCGCCGCGTCCGGGACCCTGCGTCCATTTCAACGGCCATATCGACGTGGTGCCGGCCGGCCAGGGCTGGACCGTCGATCCCTTCGGCGGGGTGGTGAAGGACGGCCGGGTCTATGGCCGCGGCGCCTGCGACATGAAGGGCGGCATCGCCGCGTCGATCATTGCCGTGGAATCGCTGCTGGAGGAAGGGCTGCTGACGGCGGGCGCCCTGGAGATCTCCGGCACGGTGGACGAGGAATCCGGCGGCTATGGCGGCGTCGGGCATCTGGCGAAGCTCGGCTATTTCTCCCGGCCGCGCGTCGACCACGTCATCATACCGGAGCCGCTGAACGTCGATCGAGTCTGCATCGGCCATCGCGGCGTCTGGTGGGCGGAGATCGAGACCAAGGGCCGCGTCGCCCACGGCTCCATGCCCTTCCTCGGCAACTGCGCGGTGCGCCACATGGGCGCCGTGCTGCACCGGATCGAGACCGAGTTGATCCCCCGCCTCGCCGCCAAGCGCACCGACATGCCGGTGGTGCCGGAGGGGGCGCGCCAGTCCACCATCAACATCAACGCCATCCATGGCGGCCAGCGCGAGGACCATGGCGGCCTGCCCAGCCCGATGGTGCCCGACCGCTGCCGCATGGTGATCGACCGCCGATACCTGATCGAGGAGGACCCCGAGGCGGTGCGCGGCGAAATCGTCGCCATCCTGGAGGATCTGCGCCGCACCCGCCCCGGCTTCGCGTACGAGCTGCGCGAGGTGCTGGCCTTCCTGCCGACGATGACCGACGCCGACGCGCCGGTGGTGCGGGCGGTGGCCGCCGCCATCGAAACGGTGCTGGGCCGCCCGGCGCAGCATGTGGTTTCCCCCGGCACCTATGACCAGAAGCATGTGGTGCGCGTCGGCCAGTTGAAGGACTGCATCGCCTACGGCCCCGGCATCCTCGACCTCGCCCACCAGCCCGACGAATGGGTCGGCATCGACGATATGGTGCAGTCGGCCCAGGTGATGGCGCTGGCGACGCTGGACCTGATGGGGGGACAGGAGGGCTTGCGCTTCTGACCGGCGGAGCGGCGGATGGAACAGCGTGGAACAGAGTCCGGCCGATGTTCCATCTACCGGCGCCAGGAGAAAGCGCCGGCGCCGCGGCGGCTCACCGGGCCGGGGTTGAGGTTGGGGTATTCTTCGTACTGGTTGACGGTCCAGGGGAAGACACCCTTCGGGCCTTCGGTTTCGGGGCGAGCGACGATTGCGGCGATGATCTCGGGATCGGGCGGCATGCGTTCGCGCAGGGCACCGGGGATGTCGTCGTCCAGTTCGGGGACGGTGACGGCGGGCGGGTCTTCCGGTTTGGGGGCGGGTTTGGGAGCAGGTTCGGCGGCGGGCTCGGGAGCACGCTTGCCGGCCGGGGCGTCCAGGCCGGCGAAGAGGCCGAGCCGCTCGGCCAGCCAGCGCACCGTCGCCGGGTCGCCGGAGGTCACCAGCCGCTCAATCTGCTCGGCCACCAGGGAGCGAATCGAGGACAGGCGCAGCTCGGCCTCGCGGTTCAGCGCCTGCCGTTCCCACCACACCCTGTGACGGAAGTCCTTGGATCCGTAATAGGCGCGCCACAGCGTGGTGCGGCTGCAGCCCATCGCGCGCGAGACCTGCAGGAAGCTGTTGCCGCGCGCCAGCATGCCGGCGGCCATGATCCATTGCTCGTCATGGAACTGCGATCCGGGGACGAGAGAGCCTTCGGCGGGCACCGGCGGCTCTTCGGCCCAGCAGGGGAAACGGTCGTCGGCGAGAGTGCGGGGATCGACGGGCATGGCGGAACTCCACAAGCGGGGGACTCCCGGGGGAGTTTACAGGAAAATTTTCCTGCAGTGGCGGGGTTTTGCAAACGCGGAGGGTGGCCGACTGGGGAAACTGGCGGTTTGACATTGGCCCGGTATCAAGCTTGCGGTGCTTTAGTGATAACGTCCGCAAAGCGCCAGGAGCGGTCATAACGGCCGATGCTGTTTCACTTCGGTTGCGCCCGGGTTATTGAGGGTACAACGCATTTCCGCAAGGACAGAGAAAGCAAATGACCAACGATAAAGCCTTCTCCGAAGAAGATGCCACTGCGCTGTCACTTGCAGAAAGGCTGCGCGATACTATCAGTCGATTCGTACGTAGCGTGAGGAATGAGACAGATACGCCAACGACATCTCAGTCTGAAACCCTGCTGCTTCTTGAAAAAAGCGGTCCGTTGAGTGTCGCTGAACTAGCGAACAGCCGTAATGTCCGGCATCAAAGTATGCGACTGGTGACCGCTCAGCTTGAAACCGAGGGCTTGGTTTGTAGATTGCCCAATCCAGCGGACGGGCGCAGCCAACTTCTATCGATCACCGAAAAGGGGCGAGAGGGATTGTCTCGCTCCCGCGAAGCCAGGACATCGAAGATCGCCGTTCTGATAGAGGAACGTCTGTCCGAAGAGGATAGACGGACGCTTGAAGCCGCAATTCCTATTATCGAACGGCTTTGCTAGTCCGGATCACGCCTTTGACAGTGAAGCAAGAACATTCGACAGAGTGTTCAAGCCCCAATGCTCAGCATATTTGCCGTCCCGAACACGCACGATATCTATAACGTCGATGGCAACGTCACGTCCTGTCGCAGGAATCCCAGCCAGTGTACCGGAGTGAACGCCGCTGATTGTCTTGCGGGTGGTGACCTTGTCACCCTCGGCGATCTGGTCATGGATTGTCACCCTCAAGCCCGATAGGGCGGGCCGAAGAATGTTCTGGAAGGTGTTCCACATGCTTTCCGGACCGTTAGGCATACCCTGGGGTGCGGCGTGATTGATGAAGTCCGGCGCCATCAATGCGTTGAATGCGGCTTCATTGCCGTTCTGAATGACCTCGATGTTGAAGCGGCGAACCAACTCCTTATTGTCGATCGTCATGCTCGGCCTCTCAAGAACCGTTAGAAGATGTACAGTCAGACTGTATATCCGTTAACTGCTCCGACGCTCGATTGCAAGCGTTCTCGAAGGCTAAAACACCTGATATCGCGAGCCCTGATGACCGCTTCGGGTCAAAAGCGGCCACATGAAGATGTCACCCATCACTCCGCCGAAACCGTCTGCGCCACGGCCGACATCTTCTCCAGCAGCCGCTCCACCTCCTCGACCGGGATGGGGCGGCTGAACAGGAAGCCCTGGTAGCTTTCGCAGGCGAGGTCGCGCAGCAGTTGTAGCTGTTCCTGGGTCTCCACCCCCTCGGCGATCACCGACAGGCCCAGGCTGCGGCCCAGGCCGACGATGGCGCGGGGGACGGAGGAGTCGCTGGCGCCGGTCGACAGGTCGTGGATGAAGGACCGGTCGATCTTCAGCTTGTCGATCGGCAGACGGTGCAGATAGCTGAGGCTGGAATAGCCGGTGCCGAAATCGTCCAGCGCAATCAGGACTCCGCGCTGCTTCAAGGCCGCCAGGGTCGCCGCCGCCGATTCGACGTCGTCGATCAGCGTGCTTTCCGTCACCTCGATCTCCAACTCCGGGCCGCTCAGGCCGTTGGCGTCCAGCGCGCGGGCGACCTTGGCCGGCAGCTGGCCGTCGCGGAACTGGGCGCCGGAAACGTTGACCGCCACCGGGATCGACAGGTCGAAGCGCGTGCGCCAGCGGCGGATCTGGGCGCAGGCCTCGAACAGCACCCAGTCGCCCATCGCCAGGACCAGACCGGTCTCCTCCGCCACCGGCAGGAAACGGCCGGGCAGGATCAGCCCTTCGTCGGGATGGCGCCAGCGGATCAGCGCCTCCAGACCGACGATGCGGCCGGTCAGGGTGTCGACCTGCGGCTGGTAGACCAGGAACAGCTGACCAGCGCGGATTGCCTCGCGCAGGCTGCCCTCCAGGTCCATGCGCTCGCGCGACTTGGCGCCCATCTCCTTGGTGACGAAGCGGAAGCCGTTCCGGCCCTGCTCCTTGGCATGGTACATCGCGATGTCGGCGCAGCGGATCAGACCTTCGGGATCCTCGGCGTCGTCGGGGTAGAGGCTGATGCCGATGCTGGGCGTCACCACGAAATTCTGGCCGCCGACCGCGAAGGGGCTGGCCAGATGCGCAACCACCTTTTCCGCCACGCGGGCCGCGTCATTGGGCTCCATCACCCGGCGGACGACGATCAGGAACTCGTCGCCGCCCAGCCGGCCGACGGTGTCGGATTCGCGCAGGCCGGCCTGGAGGCGGCGCGCCACCGAGCGCAGCACCTCGTCGCCGAAGCTGTGGCCCAGGCTGTCGTTGATGACCTTGAAGCGGTCGAGGTCGATGAACAGAACCGCCACCTTGGTGCCGTCGCGCCGCCCCTCGCGCAGGGCCTGGGCGATGCGGTCGTACAGCAGGACGCGGTTGGGCAGGCCGGTCAGCGCGTCGAAATGGGCCAGATACTGGATGTGCTGCTCGGCCCGGCGCTTCTCGCCGATGTCCTCGGCGAAGGCCAGGACGAATTTCAGCGTGCCGTCGGCGGTGACCGGCTGGAAATGCAGGCTGAAATGGCTGCGCCGGCCGCCCAGCAGCAGGGGCTGGTCGGATTCGAGCTTGCCGCTCTCCCCCTGCAGCGCCGCCTCCAGCGCGAAGACCGAGGCCTGATCGCTGAAACGCAGGCGCAGGTCGGTGCCGAGCAGCTCCTGCCGGGGCAGGCCGGCGGCGACGGCGAAGGCCGGGTTGCAGTCCATCACCAGCCCGTCGGTGCCGACCAGCGCGATCCCCAGCGGCGCCTGGGTGAACAGCTGCTGCCGCTCCGCCTCCTGCAGGCGGAGCGAGGCCGTCATCTCCCCGGCCAGCTCCACCGCACGGGAATGGGTCACCAGCGCCATGCGCAGCACCAGCGACAGCGCGAAGCTGAGAGCCAGCCCGCCGGCCAGCAGAGCGCCGGGCACCCAGACACGCGCGGTGAACAGGCCGTCCGGCAGGCTGTCGTACCGGACGGTCCACACCCGCCCGCCGACCGGCAGTTCCCGCATCAGGCTGAGGACGGGCGTGGCGTCCAGCGGGCGGCGGCTGCGGTAGAGCGGAAACTCGGCATCCGCCGGCGGCACGTCATAGATCTCGATGCCGGTGTCCTGGCGGTTCGCGTCGATCAGCCCGTTCACCAGCGGGCCGATCCTGACCGGGGTCAGCACCACGCCGGTGAAGGACGCGCGCCGCGCCTCCAGCGACGGCGGCAGCGGATCGCCGCGGTAGGTCGCCTGATAGAGGATGAAGGAAGGGCCGACCCCGGCCGCCTGGTCGATCTTCAGCGTGATGGCGCGGGTGGCTGCGGGCTCGCCGCTGTCACGCGCCCGTTCGATGGCGGAGCGCCGGATCGCCTCCGACATCATGTCGAAGCCGATGGCCCGCGCGTTGCCTTCGTTGACCGGGGCGGCGAAGATGTTGACCACGCGCTCCGCCCCCGCCGTCTCCGGCCAGATGCGGAAATCCGGCAGGCCGGCCGCCCGCATCGACGCCACCAGATCGCCGGCCCGGTCGGCCGCAACCGCGCGGGCATAGGCGATGGAGATGATGCCGGGATAGCGCCGCGGCATGTCCAGCGCCTCGACGAAGCGGCTCCACTGCGTCCAATGCAGGTCGGGAAAGGTCATCGCCAGCGAGGCGGCGCTGCGCGCCACCTGTTCGTACACCCGCAGGCGGTCGGCCAGCTGGCCGTGGATTTCCTCGACCCTTGCGGCGAAGCGATGCTCCTCCTCCAGGCGCAGCAGGCGGCCGGAGTGGAGCATGGCCACCACGGACAGGCCCGCACCGGCAATCAAAGCCAGAACGGGAACGGCGACCGGCAAGTTCAGATTGCGGAGGAAGCGACGAAGGGAGGGTTCCGGAGCAGCGGCCGGCGGGCTTTCCGCAAGGGGATCCCGCCCAGGATCGGTCTTGGGATCGGCCTTGGACTCGGCTGCCGGCTCCGGCATCAGAACTCCTCTAGGATCTTCGGGCTGGTCAGAAGGAGCTGTTCGATCATGCCCAGGATCTGCTCGATCTTGGTGCGGGTGGCGTCCAGTTCGTCGGCCATCCTGTCGTCGATGCCGGCTTCCATCAGCATGGTGTCGAAGGTGTGCAGCGTTTCGTTGAAGGCCTTCTGCTCCGCCACCAGCACGTCGAAGGCGCCCAGCGAGGCGGTCAGCGCCAGCGGCGGGTCGCTGACGAAGGAGTGGCTGATGTCGGTGAAGATGGCGATGGCGCTCAGCTTCTGCCGGATGACCCATTGCGGGAAGTTCGGCGGCAGCTCCTTCCCGGCGGCCTCCAGCCTTTCCTGGATCGAGAAGATCAGCCCCTGGATGTCCAGATAGGCCGCCCGGATCTCGCGGAATCGCGGAAAGGTCTTCGGCTTTCCGGCGGCGCGCAGGCGACCCAGGGTGGCGATGTCCTCGGTCAGCTTGCGGGACATCCGAAGCACGACGTCCGTCACCTTCGACATCACACGCCTCCGCTCAACCGACCGCCCCCGCGCATCGTCATCATCGCGTCATCATCGCATCGCCAACATCGGACCGCCTCCCGTGGCGGCTGCCCTGCCAGACTACACCAGTTCCTTCCCCTATCGTTAGTGTTACCGGCGGCCGGGTCAGAAGCCCACCGCCGCAGCCGGCGTCGCACCGCCCGCCAGCCCGGCCTTGTCGAGTTCGTCGAGCAGGGCGATCACCTCCTGGGAGGCGCGCTCCACCTCCGCCACCCCGGCCAGCGCGCGGTCCATGTCGCCGTCGGCGAAGGCGCGGGCGGCGGCCTTGCCGTGGTCGTGGACCCGGCGGTGCGGGGCCTCCAGCCGGACGAAGGCCGAATGGGCGCGGTAGGCCATCGACGACGGGCCGTAATACCACTTGCCCAGCCGGCAGGCCTCGTGGCTCGCCAGCTCGTCCGGGCGCAGGGTCTCCAGCCCGACCAGCATGTCGGCCAGCCGCTTCTTCCAGATGACGTGGTCGACCTTGGCGATCTTGACGATCTTGCCGGGGATGTCCTGTTCCATCAGCTGCTTCAGCTGGTTGCCCAGCAGCGTCTCGACGCCGCGCGTCGCCTGGACGCTGCGCAGGATGGCGGCGCTGTTCGACGCGCTGCTCTCGGCGATGCGGGAGGTGCCGGAGGCCACCTGATTGGCGGCGGCCGACTGCTGGGTCAGGATGCTGGCGATGTCGGACATGCGCTGTTCGGTGCGGCCGATATGGTCGCCGATGTCGGTCATCCGCTCGCTGACCGCGCGGATCGCCGTCTGCCCGGCGGCGACGGCGCGGGTGCCGTCCTCCATCGAGGCGACGATGGCGCCCATCTCCGCCTTCAGGGAGTCGATGCGCAGGCGGATGTCCTCGGTCGCGCGGGCGGTCTGGTTGGACAGGTTCTTCACCTCGCTCGCCACCACGGCGAAGCCCTTTCCGGCCTCCCCGGCGCGGGCCGCCTCGATGGTGGCGTTGAGGGCGAGAAGGTTGGTCTGCTTGGCGATCGCCTCGATGGTGGAGACGATCTCCGCGATGCGTTCGGAGGCGATCGACAGTTCGCCGACCCGCATCGCCGCGCCTTCCACCGCGCCGGCGATCTGTTCCATGCGGACGACCGCCTCGTGCACGGTGCGGCCACCCTCGGCGGTCACCGTCTGCGCCTGTCCGGCCAGGGCGGCGACGTCGCGGCTGCGCGCCCAGATCTCCTGGATGCCGGTCACCGTCTCCTCGGTCGCGGCGGCGATGCCCTGGGATTCGTGATCGACCGCGCGCAGCTGCCCGACCATCTGGGCGTTGGCGACCGCCGCGTCGTTGATCGCCATCGCCACCTCGATGGTCCTGTCCATCAGCGACGACGCGAAGTCGCCCAGCGCGCGGCCGCAGCCCTGCCCGCCCGCACCCGCCGCCGGCAGGCCATAACCGGCAAGCGTCCGGTCCATGTCGAAGGAAACGGCGCGGGCCACCGCCGCCACCGCGCGCCGCGCCATGGCCGGGCGCCAGCGCAGCGCCCCCTGGACCAGGGCCAGCAGGTCGCTGAGCACCACGCCATAGGCGCCGATGTACCAGGAGGAGTCGAGACCGATGCGGCTGTGCGCCTCCCCGGCGGCGCGGCAGCGCGCCTCATGCTCGGGCGAGCCGGCATCCTGGAACATCAGGCGCCAGTGATCGGCCTGCCGGCGCTTCAGCCCGGACAGATCGCCGTGGGCGTCCAGCAGGGCACGGGTTTCCGGCCAGCGGGACAGGTGGGCATAGAAGCGCTCCGACAGGTCCGGCAGGCTGCGGTCGATCAGCCGCCCCATGCTGGCCAGAAGCCCGCGCTCCTCCGCCTCGAGCCCGAAGAAGCCCGCATCGGCCCCTGCCCGGCCACCCGTCCGCCCATCGCCCGCCATGTCGCCCACCCATACAGATGATACGGCGCACAATCAGCATGACGCCGCATTGGATTTGCGACAGTTATATAAAAATTGTCATAAAAAGCAACCCACCATGGTCATAGAATCCGACGAATGGCGGCGAAAGGGCGGGCACAATGGTCGCACCCGCCTCCTTTCTCATTGGATTGCGAAAGACTTGACGGCGTCTGCGATCAGGCTGCCGAGGGACAGCGCGTTGGATGGATGCGGCACGCCGTCACAGGACAGCGGGCGGCCGAGTCCTTCCGCGGCGAAGCGTTCGGCGACGATATCGCTGAACAGGGCATGGACGCCGTAGACCTGCACCCGCTCCGCCCCCAGCACCCGCGCCGCCCGGGCGCAGGAGAAGATCGTCTCGCCGGAGCTGATGACGTCGTCGACGATCACCACCGGCCGGCCATGGATCGGCGCATCGGGGGGAAGCGCCACCGTCACGTCGCGGTCGCCGCGCCGCTCCTTGCGGCCGACGATGCCGGTGAGGCCGAGCGGCCCGGCCACCGCCTCCACCAGCGGGGCGGACTCCTCGTCGGGACCGATGACGACGGTGCCGGGGGTCACGCCGGCGGCCCGCAGATGCGCGGCGATGGGTGCGGCGCCGCTCAGTGCGATGGAGGGGCGGCCGACGAACACCTCGTCCAGCGTGTGGGTGCGGTGCAGGTGAGGCTCAACGCAGACGAAGCGGTCGAAGCAGCGGCCGAGCCACTCGCCGACCACCGTCTGGCTGACCGGCTCGCCGGGCCGGAAGACGGCGTCCTGGCGCATGTAGGCCATATAGGGCGCCACCAGACAGAGGTCGGTCGCGCCCTGGCGCCGCAGGACCGAGGCGGCGAGCGTCAGCTCCACCAGCTTGTCGTTCGGCCGGTCGAGCGAGCGGTAGACGATGGCGCGCTCCACCGGCTCCGGCAGGCGGACGAGGCTCTCGCCGTCGGGGAAGCGGTGCAGCTCGGCAATGTGGCAGGGGATGTCCAGCACCCCGGCGAGACGACGCGCGGCATCGGCCGATTCCGGAAAGCCGTAGACGGCCTTGTAAGTGCCCGTATCGCGGGCCATGCCCCTTCTCCCTCACCACCTTGGACGGCGGCAAGCTTGGCGCAGGCGGTATGGGCGGGTCAATTGTGGCAAAAGGCGGCATGGCCATAGGCGGACAGGCGGGAACCGGGGTCCCGCCATGTCCGCCTAGGCGTCCGGCCGCTTGTCCTCCTCCGCCTCGTCGGCTTCGGAGGCTCGGGGGTCGACATGGATGCTCTCGGCCCGGCGCGCCAGCCATTGGAAGGCGCCCAGCCCGACCACCAGCAGCGTGACAACCCCCAGCAGCATCACCGGATAGACGATGGCGGAAATCTCGCTGGTGCGCGCCTCGAACACCAGGACCAGCCCTTCCAGGCTGGCGGCGATGATGATGGTGGTCAGGAACTTGGTCAGGGTGCGGCGGGCCTCGTCGGCGCGGCGCAGTTCGCGTTCGCGGACGATCTCCTCCTCGTAGAGGTATTTGGCGATCTCGAACACGGCGATGGCCAGCACGATCATCCCCACCCCGTCGAGCATGGCCGAGGTCAGGGCGGCACTGTCCAGCGCCACCATCCCTTCGAACACCGTCAGGGCGGACAGGCCGATGAACAGCAGGGAGAACAGGCTGAGCGTCACCGCCGCCAGCAGATACATCCCGCGCGCCGCCGACTGGAACATCGCCCTACCCTCTTCCGAAGCTGGTCCTTGGCAGCAACAACGCTTGAGGCGGCCGGTCAGCCCAGGCGGTGCCGCCGGATCCGTCGACGCTGCCGGGGAACCTCTTTAGAGTGACGCCGACCTGCCGCCTCCCACCCGGTTTTCATTTCCATGACGCTGCCGCCTGAACCCACCCCCGCTCACAACGCCCCGCACAATGCGGTGGTGGCGAGCGCCGCCTATTGCCAGGGCCGGCGCATCGCCGACGTGCCGATCGCCGATGCCGGCGCCTGGGCCGCAAAGGAGGGTCACTTCGTCTGGATCGGCTTGTGGGAGCCGGATGAAGCGCTGCTGATGGAGGTGAAGCAGCAGTTCGGCCTGCATGAACTGGCGGTGGAGGACGCGCTGCACGCCCACCAGCGGCCGAAGGTGGACATCTATGGCGAAAGCCTGTTCATGGTCCTGCGCACCGCCCGGCTGGAAAAAGGCGAGCTGGTGCTGGGCGAGACCCATGTCTTCGCCGGCTGCGGCTATGTCGTCACCGTGCGGCACGGCGCCTCGACCAGCTATTCGCCGGTGCGGGCGCGGGCGGAAAGCGCGCCGCATCTGCTGAAGCATGGCGAGGACTTCATCGTCTACACCATCATGGATTATGTGGTGGACTGTTACTTCCCGGTGGTGGACCAGATGGCCGCCAAGGCGGACGAGCTGGACGCCCTGCTGATCGCCCGCCCGCCCAGCATGGCGGAGATCGAGTGCATCCACCAGTTGCGCCGCGACCTGGAGCGGCTGCGCCGCAACGCCTCGCCGCTGCTGGAGGTCTGCTCGCGGCTGGAGCGCTTCGATCTGCCGATGATCGACCCGGCGATCCGCCCCTATTACCGCGACGTGCAGGACCATGTGATCCGCGTCAACGAGCAGATCGGCTCGCTGCGCGAGGTGCTGTCCTTCGCCTTCGAAACCAGTATGATCCTGGCCACCGCACGGCAGAACGACGTGACGCGCAAGCTGGCTGCCTGGGCCGCCATCCTCGCCGTGCCGACGGCCGTCGCCGGCCTGTACGGCATGAACTTCGAGCATATGCCGGAGCTTCACTGGCGCTACGGCTACCCGGCGGTGCTGGCGCTGATCATTGCGGTCTGCGCCGTGCTGTATGTCCGCTTCCGGCGGATGGGATGGCTGTGACGGCGGCCCGGCCCCAGACGATATGACGGGTGCTTTGACGGGAATTTGGTGACGGACATGACCGACGCGACGAACACGCTGCACGCCCTGCTGGACACCTATCTGCGCTGCCCGGTGGAATCGGCGCGCACGGAGCTGGAACAGGCGCTCCGCAGCTATCAGACCGACTGGATCCGCGCCCGCGCCGGGTCCGACGCCCCGCCGCTGCCAGCGACAGGGGCGGAGGCGGCCCCCACGCCCGTCAAAAAGGCGATCATGCCCAAGCCGCGCTTCCCCATCGCGTCGGCCGACCTGGAGGTTCTGAAGCGTCTGGCCGACGGCTGGCCCGGCACCACTGCCGAGGTGGCGCGCTGGGCTTGGTTCGAGAATCGCGAGCTGGTGGCGCTGGACCCGAACCCGGCCGGCGAGGGGCCGGAGGTGCTGCGCCTCACCCCGCTCGGCTGGGCCGCCATCGGCAGGATGCCGGAGGATTGAGAGTTCGCAATTTCTTATGAGCCCTGCCGGGAGACGCTTGGGATTTGAACCGGTTCGGACCCGGTCTCAATCACGCGCGTCCCTCAGCCGTCATTCCCGCGAAGGCGGGAATCCAGCCTGCCCATAGGTTTCGCTCGGGAAACTCTGGATCCCCGCCTTCGCGGGGATGACGGCCGAGAGAAGCTTCGAAAACTCACGGCCGGTAACGTTGCGCCCCCTCAATTCACCTGCGGCAGCGCGAAGATCTGGCCGGGATAGATCAGGTCCGGGTTGCGGATCTGCTCGCGGTTGGCGGTGTAGATGGTGGTGTAGAGCATGCCGTCACCATAGGTGCGGCGGGCCAGCCGCCACAAGCTGTTGCCGGGCTGGACGACCACGTTGCGGCCGTCGGTGGAGGCCGCCGGCATGGCGGAAACCTGCACCGGCAGTTCGGCCCGCGCCACCACCTTGCCGCCCTGGGTGACCTGATCGGCGCGCAGGGTGTAGACGCCGGGGTCGATCAGCTTTTCCGGGGTCAGGCGCCAGTTGCCCTTCGGGTCGGTGTGGGCGCTGCCGACGAGGATGTTGTCGAGATAGAGCTGGACCGCGCTGTTGGGCGCCGCCCGGCCGCCCAGCGCCACCCGGCCGGCCGGATCGTAATCCATCGTCTCCACCGACACGCCGCCCGGCGGGGGCGGCGCCCCGTTGTCCGGCACCGGCGGGGCCTGCAGCAGCGAACTGCCGCCCATGGTCGGCGGTGCGCCGGCCAGCCCGTCGCGCGGCACCGCCACCGCGACCGGCGCGGTCGGGGCGCTTTCGGTTGCCGACTCGGCGGCCGGCTTCGGCGCCGGGTCGGGCACCATCACCACGACCACCTTGTCGGCGGGGACCGGGGTTTCGGCGCCCGGACGGGTCTCTGTCAGGTTGAGTTCGCGGGTTCCCGGCGCCAGCGGCTTGTCGGGCAGCATCACCCATTCGCCGCGCTGGTCGGCCTTCGCCGAAGCGACCAGGCTGCCGCCGTCGGTGACCGTCACCTCCGACCCGGGCGCGGCGCGGCCGGCCATCACCGTCGCCCCGTCGGGCGCCACCCGCACCACGTCGAAGCTGGGAGCCGCAGGTTTGGCCTGTTCCGGGGCTTGGGCGGGCTTCACCGGGGGGGCGGGCTTCGCCGATGCGGCGGTCTGGACCGGTGCGGCGGGAGCCGGAGCGGACGCTGGAGCCCCCGGTGCCTCGACCGGCTTGGCCCCCGGCCAAAGGGCGACCGCCGCCGCTCCCCCCATCAGAGCCACGCCCAAAGCTGCGAACAACGCGTTTCGTTTCACCTGAGCACCCATCCGGCGGCCCGCCACAATGGCAGGATGACTGACTATAGCAGAAGGATAGGTCACAAAAGAATCGCGACGTTGGAGCGGAACCATCCGCCAAACGGGCTTGATTGCCCCATAGGATCATGAGTCCACGGCAAAGCGGCGCCTGTTGCGCCGAAGACTCACTCTTTCGCCGGAACCGTCTTCAGATAGGCAGCGATGGCGGCGCGGTCGTCGGCCGTCAGCTTGGAGGTGGTGTTGCGCACGACCTCGCCCATGGCGCCGCCGACGACGTCGCCGTCCGGGGTCAGGCCGGTCTCCAGGAGCAGCGTCAGGTCGCCGTCCGACCAGGCACCGATGCCGCCCTTGCCCTTGGTCCCGGTGATGCCCGGAACCTTGTCGCCGTCCGGCCCGTCCGGATTGCCGGCCAGATAGCGGTCGGAGTCGATCCCGCCCAGCGGGGTGCGCGGGCTGTGGCATTCGGCGCAGTGACCCAGCGCATCGACCAGATAGCGCCCGCGGTTCCAGGCTGGCGGCTTGGCCGGGTCGTCGGGCACCGCGCCGGGGGTCAGGTACAGCCATTGCCAGACCGGCAGCAGAAAACGCCAGGAGAAGGGCGGCGTCAGGTCGTGCGGCTTGTTCGGGGCCGCCACCGCCGGCCGGCTGAACAGATAGGCCTTCAGGTCCAGCAGGTCGCGGTCGGTCATCCGCGTGTAGCTGGCGTAGGGGAAGGCCGGAAACAGGGCGGCGCCGTCCGGCCGCACACCTTCGCGCAGAGCGCGGATGAAGTCGGCATCGCTCCAACGGCCGATGCCGGTCTCCGGATCCGGCGTGATGTTGGGGGTGTGGAAGGTGCCGAAGGGCGTCGCCAGCTCCCGGCCGCCGGCCAGCGGCTGACCGCCGCCCTTCTCGTTGGTGTGGCAGCCGAGGCAGCCGGCGGCGTTGAAGATGTAGGCGCCCCGCTGGACGGCATCGCTGCCGGCATTGTCCGCGGACGCCCCGCTGGTTTGAAGAGGGCCGGCGGCACGCGCGGCGCCGCCCGCGAGGGCGAGCGGCAGCAGCACGGACGCGGCGGTCAGGAGGCGCCGCACCGGTCAGTTCTTCTTGACGCGGAAGTCCTCGTGGCAGCTCCCGCAGGTCTTGGAGGTGGCGCCGAGCGCCTGGGCGATCTGGGCGCGGTCGCCGCTCTTCAGCGCGACGTTCAGCTTCTCGGCCGCCGGCTGGACGGCGCTCCAGTATTTTTGCACCTCGTCCCAGTTCTTCCACAGCTCCGGCTTGGCGGCGCTGTCGGCGACGCCGACGGCGGTGCCTTCGGGGAAGATCTTCTTCGGGTCCATCTTGGACACCGCCAGCACGGCTTCCGCCCCCTTGGCCGCATCCTCGGCGGTGGCGCCCTCGTTCTTCACGAACTTGGCGACCGCGCCCATGCCGCCGCCCATCTTCTTCATGGTCTGCTGCCGGTCCTTCACCTGCTCCGCCGGATCGGCGGCGCCGGCGCTCTGCGCCGACATGCCGAACAGCGCGAACATCAGACCGGCGACGGATGCCGCCGCAAGGACATTGACGACCCGGTTGCTCATGTGGTCCCTCCCGATGATGCCGTGGTTCTAAACGGTGCCTGTGCCGCTGTTGACGCGCCGCCCTCGCCCGATATTCCATGGCATTCGCCAGATTTTTTACGGCCCCGACCCCGATGGGTGACGGTGGCGAGAAAGGTTGACCCGCGATGAAGAGCCTGTCGTCCGTCTGCGTCTATTGCGGTGCGTCGAGCCGCGTCGCCGATGTTCACAAGGAAGCCGCCCATGCGCTGGGCGACGGACTGGCCCGCCGCGGTATCCGCATGGTCTATGGCGGCGGCCGGGTCGGGCTGATGGGCATCGCCGCCGACGCCGCCATCGCCGCCGGCGGCGAGGTGGTCGGCATCATCCCGGAACACATCCAGTCGGCGGAAATCGAGCACACCGGCCTGACCGAACTGCATGTCGTCGACAGCATGCACACCCGCAAGCGCATGATGGTGGAGCGGTCGGACGCCTTCGTCATCCTGCCCGGCGGGCTGGGCACGCTGGACGAGGCCTTCGAGATCCTGACCTGGAAGCAGCTGCAGCTGCACGACAAGCCGATCGTCATCGCCGACGTCGACGGCTACTGGCGCCCGCTGCTGGGCCTGATCGACCACATGGTCGCCCAGGGCTTCGCCCGCATCGACCGCTCCGCCCTCTACCGCGTCGCCGACCAGATCGACGGGGTGTTCGAGGCGCTGGAGGGGATGCCGGACGCCGCCCAGCCGGCCCAGCCCCGGAAGCTCTGATGAAGCTCTGAGGCTCTATCGGCCCTTCCGCCGGTTATCCCCAGACTTCCCAGCTTGTGGATAACTTCTGTGCACAGCTTTTGTGGATGGCTCCCCGCCCTTCACCGAGCGTTCGCGTTCTGTTTCTGATATTGTGTCCTCCATGAGCAACCAGACCTCATCGCTGTTCGATCCCCGCCCCTCCGCCGCGGTCAAGCCGACGGCGGAATACCGCACGCCCCCCAACAACGAGGAGGCGGAGCAGGCGCTGCTGGGCGCGATCCTGGTCAACAACAAGGCCTATGAGAAGGTCGGCGAGTTCCTGCGGCCGGAGCATTTCTACGACCCGGCCCACCAGCGCATCTTCGCCGCCATCACCAAGATGGTCGACCGCGGCCAGATCGCGAACCCGGTCACGCTGAAGGCCCTGTTCGACAACGATCCCGAACTGGCGGTCGAAGGCGGCAGCGCCTATCTGGCGGAGCTGGCGGCCAACGTCGTCACCGTGGTCAACGCCGGCGATTATGGCAAGACTATCCACGACCTGTTCATCCGCCGGCAGCTGATCGAGGTCGGCACCGACATGGTGAACGAGGCGTACCGCCACGACCTCGACATCACCGCGCTGGACCAGATCGGCGAGGCGGAAAAGCAGCTGTTCGACCTCGCCAGCACCGGCGACGTGCAGGGCGGCTTCGTGGCGTTCGGCGAGTCGGTCAAGCACGCCATCACGACGGCGGAGGCGGCCTTCCGCCGCTCCAGCCACGTCACCGGCGTCACCACCGGCCTGATCGACATCGACCGCAAGCTGGGCGGCCTGCACCCGTCGGACCTGATCATCCTCGCCGGGCGCCCGTCGATGGGCAAGACGGCGCTCGCCACCAACATCGCCTTCAATGCCGCCAAGGCGCACATGCGCTCCTCAGGCCAAGAAGGCGGCGTGGTCGGTTTCTTCTCGCTGGAAATGTCGGCGGAACAGCTCGCCACCCGTATCCTCGCCGACGAGGTGCAGGTGCCCGGCGACAAGATCCGCCGCGGCGAGATCCGCGACACCGACTTCCCGAAATTCGTCCAGGCCAGCCAGGATCTGGCGCGCTGCCCCTTCTATGTCGACGACACGCCGGCCCTGTCGGTCGCCGCGGTGCGCACGCGCTGCCGCCGGCTGAAGCGGACCTCGGGTCTCAGCATGGTGGTGGTCGACTATCTCCAGCTGCTGCGCGGCTCGTCGTCGCGCGGATCGGAGAACCGGGTGCAGGAAATCTCGGAGATCACCCGTGGCCTGAAGGCCATCGCCAAGGAGCTGGACGTGCCGGTGGTGGCGCTGTCGCAGCTGAGCCGCGCGGTGGAGCTTCGCGAGGACAAGCGCCCGCAGCTGGCCGATCTTCGCGAGTCGGGCTCGATCGAGCAGGACGCCGACGTCGTGATGTTCGTCTTCCGCGAACAGTATTATCTTGAGCGCGCCGAGCCTTCGCGCCGGCCCGACGAGAGCGACGACAAGTTCAACGACCGCTATCAGCGCTGGCAGCAGCGCCTGGGCGAGGTGCACAACACCGCCGAGGTGATCATCGCCAAGCAGCGTCACGGTCCGATCGGCACCGTCCGCCTCTACTTCGACGGCCAGTTCACCAAGTTCGGCGATCTCGACCAGCACCACCAGACCGACGAGTGACCAGAGTGACGAGCGACCTGAACCCGCGCGCCGGCGCCATCCTGACCGTGGATCTCGGCGCCGTCGTCGCCAACTGGACCCAGCTGCGCGACCGCGTGGCGCCGGCGGAGTGTTCCGCCGTGGTCAAGGCCGACGCCTATGGGCTGGGGGTGGCGCGCGTGGTGCCGGCGCTGGCCGCTGCCGGCTGCCGGACCTTCGTCGTCGCCCAGTTCGAGGAGGCGCTGACCGTCCGCCGCGCGCTGGAACCGGTGGCGCCGGAGGCGCAGGTGTTCTCGCTGGGCGGCCTGCCGGCGGGGTGCGAGGGAGAGTTCATCGCCAACCGCATCCTGCCGGTGCTGAACCATCTCGGCGAGATCGCGGCGTGGCGGGCCTTCGCCGCCTCTCGCGGGGAGGGTCTGCCGGCGGTGATCCACATCGACACCGGCATGAACCGGCTGGGCCTCGGCCCCGACGAGCTGGACATTCTGGCGGCGGAGCCGGACCGGCTGGAGGGGATCGACGTCCGTTATTGGATGACCCACCTCGCCTGTGCCGACGAGTTCGACAGCCCGATGACCGGGGAGCAGCGCGACCGCTTCCGTGCGGCGCTGGCCCGGCTGCCGAAGGCAAAGGCGAGCTTCGCCAATTCGTCCGGCATCTTCCACGGCAAGGACCACCATTTCGACCTCGCCCGGCCGGGCTGCGCGCTGTACGGCGTCAACCCGACGCCGCATCTGCCGAATCCGATGCGAGGCACGGTGCGGCTGGACGCCAGGCTGCTGCAGGTGCGCAACTGCGCGCCGCCGATGACCGTCGGCTATGGCGCCGCCCATAAGGTGACCGGCCCGGCGCGGATCGCCACCATCGGCGTCGGCTACGCCGACGGCTACATGCGCTCGCTCGGCGGCAAGGGGCACATCTTCGTCGACGGCGTCGCCGCCCCCATCGTCGGCCGCATCTCCATGGACCTCATCACCATCGACGTCACCGGCCTGCCGGAGTCGGTGGCCCATGCCGGCCGGCTGGTCGAGCTGATCGGGCCGAACCGGCCGGTCGACACGGTGGCGGCGGAGGGCGGGACCATCGGCTACGAGATCCTGACCTCGCTCGGCCGGCGCTATCACCGGGTTTATGTGGGTGGGTGACCTGCTTTCCCTCTCCCCCCCGGGGAGAGGGTCAGGGTGAGGGGGTGCGTGGCGAGGATTCCCATGAAGGCACGCGGTGCATCCCCCTCACCCTCCCCACGCCTTCGGCGCGGGTCCCCTCCCTCTCCCCGGGGGAGAGAGGGCGAGATCAGCGCAACAGCCCGTCGCCCCTCCCCTGCAAAGTCCAAGGATGACCTAGGCGCTCATCGGTGCTATGACCGCATCGCCCAAACGAGTCTCTAACCAAGGATGCGGGCCGACTGATGGGTTTCCTCGCCGCTACCGGCCGGGCCTTCCTGATCTTCCTGGAAGCGACCGGACGCCTTGCCCTGTTCACCGGATCCGCCCTGTCGCACTGCGTGCGTCCGCCGCTCTATCCACGGCAGATCCTGCGGCAGATGATCGACATCGGCTATTACTCGCTGCCGGTGGTCGGGCTGACGGCGCTGTTCACCGGCATGGTGCTGGCCCTGCAGAGCTACAGCGGCTTCTCCCGCTTCCAGGCGGAGGGGGCCATCGCCACCGTGGTGGTGCTGTCAATCACGCGCGAACTCGGTCCGGTGCTGGCCGGCCTGATGGTCGCGGGCCGCATCGGCGCCGCCATGGCGGCGGAGATCGGCACCATGCGGGTGACCGAGCAGATCGACGCGCTGTCCACCCTGTCGACCAACCCGCACAAGTATCTGGTGGCGCCGCGGCTGATCGCCGGCCTGACCATGGTGCCGCTGCTGGTGGTGGTCGCCGACATCATCGGCGTGTTCGGCGGCTTCCTGGTCGGCGTCTACCGGCTGGACTTCAACGCCGCCAGCTACATCAACCGCACCTGGGAATTCCTGGAACCGCTGGACGTGATCTCCGGTCTGGTGAAGGCGGCGATCTTCGGCTTCCTGATCGCGCTGATGGGCTGTTACCACGGCTACCACTCCAAGGGCGGCGCCCAGGGCGTCGGTGCTGCGACCACCAACGCGGTGGTGTCGGCCTCGATCATGATCCTGGTGTGGAACTACCTGATCACCGGCCTCTTCTTCTCGACCAAGTGAGCGCCAGTCTATGACCACTGTTCCCAAGATCGCGCTCAAGAACGTCTACAAGCATTTCGGCCCGAAAAAGGTGCTGAACGGCATCGATCTGGAGGTGGCGAAGGGCGAGTCGCTGGTCGTCATCGGCGGGTCGGGCACCGGCAAGTCGGTGATGCTGAAGAGCATCCTCGGACTGCTGACGCCGGATTCCGGCTCGATCCAGGTCGATGGCGTCGAGACGACCCGGCTGCGCTCGCGCGAGCGGGAGAAGATGCTGCACAAGTTCGGCATGCTGTTCCAGGGCGCCGCCCTGTTCGACAGTCTGCCGGTCTGGGAAAACGTCGCCTTCGGCCTGATCCAGGGCGAACATATGCCGCGTGCCCAGGCCAAGGAGATCGCCATCGCCAAGCTGGGCGCGGTCGGCCTCACCCCCGACGTGGCGGAGCTGTCGCCGGCGGAGCTGTCAGGCGGCATGCAGAAGCGCGTCGGCCTTGCCCGCGCCATCGCCGACGAGCCGGAGATCATCTTCTTCGACGAGCCGACGACCGGCCTCGACCCGATCATGGCCGACGTCATCAACGAGCTGATCGTGCAGTGCGTGAAGGATCTCGGCGCCACCGCCGTCACCATCACCCACGACATGGCCTCGGCCCGCAAGATCGCCGACCGCGTCGCCATGATCCATCAGGGCCGCATCATCTGGACCGGCCACGCCCGCGACATCGACAATTCGGGCAACGCCTATGTCGACCAGTTCGTCCATGGCCGGGCGGACGGGCCGATCAAGATGCAGATCAAGGCGCTCTGACCGGAACATCGCCGGGAGTCGCGAGTTGTCGGATGGGGGTCCTGCGTGACGCCCGGTCCGTTCAGCCCGTTCCCGGAGACGGCTCCAGTGAGTTTGCAGTCCGCGGCGTCCCAGACCTTCGACATCGACGAGGCGTTCCGCCGCCTGCGGATCGCCGTCGCCCCCTATCCTAAGGCGGCGATGTTCGAACTGCGCGACCGCGGCCATGCCTCTCCGTTCGAGCAGCTGGTCGCCAGCCTGATCTCCGCCCGGACGCGGGACGAGACGACACTGGCGGTTGCCGAGCGGCTGTTCGCCGTCGCACGAACCCCCGCCGCCATGGCCGCCCTGCCGGAGGAGCGGCTGGTGGAGCTGCTGCACGGCGCCACCTTCCCCGAGCCGAAAGCCCGCGACATCCGCGACCTGTCCCGCCGCATCGTCGATGAGCAGGACGGCGAGGTGCCCGACACGCCGGACGGGCTGATGCGCTTCCGCGGGGTGGGGCCGAAGATCGCGGCGCTGACGCTGGCGGTGGGTTTCGACATTCCGGCGCTGGCGGTCGACATCCATGTCCACCGCGTCACCAACCGCTGGGGCTATGTGTCGGCACGCACGCCGGAGAAGACGATGGCGGCGCTGCTGGCGGTGCTGCCGAAGCGCTATTGGGTGGAGATCAACGAACGGCTGGTGCCCTTCGGCAAATGGATCTGCACCGGCGAACGGCCGCGCTGCTCCGACTGCCCGCTGCTGTCGATGTGCGCGCGGGTGGGGGTGACCCAGTCACGGTGACGGTCCGATTGATGCAGATCCTGGCGGGGCGCCGGAGACTTGGCTAGGAAACGGCCGGGTTTCCGCTTTCCGAGGCTTCACGATGATCGTCTACGCCCTGCACTGCGCCTGCGGCCATGATTTCGACCAATGGTTCGACAACATGGCCGATTATGACACCAAGAAGGCAGCCGGCATTCCCTGCCCGTCCTGCGGCGGCACCGAAGTCGCCAAGGCCATCATGGCCCCGCGAGTCGGCAAGTCGAAGCCGGCGCCCGCCCCCGCCTGCGCACCGGGGGGCTGCGGCGGGGGCGGCTGTCC
This sequence comes from Azospirillum sp. TSO5, assembly GCF_003116065.1. Lineage (NCBI taxonomy): Bacteria > Pseudomonadati > Pseudomonadota > Alphaproteobacteria > Rhodospirillales > Azospirillaceae > Azospirillum > Azospirillum sp. TSO5. Next base: position 160,322 of record NZ_LGQY01000028.1, read on the forward strand.
GATGATGATGTGAGGGGGCGGGAGGCATTGTGCCCCCTCCCTAACCCTCCCCCACCTTCGGTGGGAGAGGGGACTGCCGCCGCACCGCATACTTGCCCTCTACCGCCGAAGGCGGGGGAGGGAGGGACCCGCGAAGCGGGAGGGAGGGGGCCGAAGCTCAGCGCCGCCGAGCCTCTGCCGTCAGTCGCGGACCCGGTGTCAGTTCCTCGCGGCGGCGGGGGCTGCCGAAGCTCGGCTCGACGCGGGTGTCGCGCGGGCGGTCGTCGCCGGCCGGTGTGCGGCTGAGCGGATCGACGCCCCGGCCGCTGCGCCACCATGCGAAGCCGATCCCGCCCAGCGTCGCGGCGATCAGCCCGGCGACACCAGCGCGCGCGGCGTTGGACTGCCAGACCGAGGGGGCCGCGCCGACCGCGACCGGCTCCTCCACCGGGGCCGGCTTGCCGTCGGGCGTGGTCGCCGACACCGCCCCGCGCGGCGCGGCCTGCGGGACCGGCCCCTCGGACGCGCTGGCCGATGCGTTGGTCAATGGGCGCGGCGCGCTCTGGTGCGTCGGGCTGGAGGGCGCGGCAGATGAGGCCGGTGCGCTCGCCGATGGACGCGCCGCCGGGGCGGCGTGGCTGGCCGAAGAGGAGGAGGAGGACGACACCGGGGCGCCGCCGAACTGGGCCATGCCGCCGACGCTCTCGCTGCCCGACTCGACCCGGCCGGTCGGGGCGGCGCGCGGCGTCACCTCCTTCTCGTGGCGGGTCTGGCCGACCTGGCTCTTGGACAGGCTGCCCATGGTCGGCGAGGCCTTCTTCTCGCGCTCGCCCATCATCCTGGCGATGGTGGCCTGGTCGAGGTTGCCGGTGGCGGGCAGGCCGACCGACTTCTGATAGGCGCTGAGTGCGGAGCGGGTTTCCGGCGTCATCTGGCCCTTGGCCCGGCCGCCGATGTTGAAGCCCTTTTCCTTCAGGATGGTCTGCGCCCACTGGATGTCGGCGACCGATGCCTCCGCCCTTGCCGGAGCGGGCGTTCCCATGGTCAGAGCCGACACCACCACCGCGACAGCCGCCACCGCGGCGCCACCATGCACCCGCCGCGAAATCCCAGACATTGCCTCTCCCTCCGTCCGTGACGCCAGACCGACTTCAGAGCCACGACACTCCCCCCGAATCGGGGAAACTGGATCGTGTTACCAGATTGCGTCGCTTTTCCGGCGGCGATTTTGGTGCGTCTGCGTTGTCCGCCGCGCAGCGTTGCCGAAAAAGCGCGTTCCCGGAAATGGTGCGCGAAAATGGATCGGAAAGCCCCGGCCGTGGTAGCGTCAAATCGGGGGCGAAAAAGGAGCGAGACGCAAGACATGACCGGGACCGACACCGCACGCCCGCGACTCCTGCCGGCCTTGCCGGGGCTGGCCTGCCTGTTTGCGGCCCTGTCCGTCATGGCCCTGCTGGCCGGCTGCAGCAGCCCGCCCGCCTACCGCGAGTGGACCGCCAGCCCGGACGTGCCGACCGTCGCCTATGACGAATGCACCGGGCAGGTGGACACCACCATGCGCCTGCGCGGCTATCCCCTGCGCCCGCTGCCGGAAACGCCGCAGTTCGGCTATCGCAAGGAGATGTTCGCGCTGTGCATGCGCCGCAAGGGCTATACTGCGGAGTGAGAATAAGCTTCTCTCGGTCGTCATTCCCGCGAAGGCGGGAATCCAGACTTGGCAAGCCTTTGCATTGGAAACTCTGGATCCCCGCCTTCGCGGGGATGACGGCCGATAATAGTCTCTAAAGACTCACGGCTGATGACGACTTACCGGCCGCCGGCGAAATGCAGGTAGGCCAGGGCGCCCGCCAGCGTGCCGATCAGGATCACCGTCAGATAGATGCGCAGCGGCAGGGCGACCGGTTCGGCGGCCTTGCGCTTGCCCTTCGGCTTGCCCGCCGTTGAAGGAACAGGTTTCGGCGCCGGCCGGACGCGGCCGCCCTTGGTGGGGCCCTTGGTGGGGTCGTACAGCTCGATCAGCGTCCAGTTGAACTCCATCCCCTCATAGGCGGAGTCGGCGTTGTAATCGAGCTGGATCAGCCGGAAATAAGCCCGCGGGTTGATGCCGACCATCTGGTCGAAGCGCGCCTTGGCATGGGCCAGTTCCTCCCCGACCTCCAGCGTCTTCCACCCCTTGCCACGCGCCTTCTGGATGGCGAATCGGGTCGGCTGGGGGGGACGGGGGGACGGCATGGCCCCAGTCTACCGCCGCCCTCAGGCCAGCGGAACGGCGTTGTTGCGGATGACCGACGCATACCAGTCGTAGCTGGCCTTGGGGGTGCGGGCGAGCGTCTTGCGGTCGACCTGGACCAGACCGAAATGTCGGCGGTAGCCCTCCGACCATTCGAAATTGTCCAGCAGCGTCCAGGCCATATAGCCCTTGAGGTTGCAGCCCTCGTCGATCGACTTGGCGGCGGCCAGCAGATGGTCGCGCAGGTAGGCGATGCGGTCGCGGTCCTCGACACGGCCGCTCGGGCCGATGCTGTCGGGGTAATCGGCGCCGTTCTCCGTCACATAGACCGGCGGATTGCCGTAGTTTTCCTGCAGTTCGGCCAGGATCTCGCTCAGCCCGTCCGGCTCCACCGGCCAGTCCATGCCGGTCTTGCGCGTGCCCTCCGGCGCCGAGCCGTAGCCGGTGCCGAACAGCCCCTGCGGATCGGGCTGCTGGTGCATGCGGCTGTAGTAGTTGACGCCGAGGAAGTCGATCGGCTGCTTGATGCGTGCCAGATCGTCGGGCTTGGCGATGCGGGCGAACTCCGCCTCCAGCAGGTCGGGGAAGCGGCCCTTGAACAGCGGGTCCAGGCAGGAGCGGTTCCACACCGCATCCCACATCAGCGAGGCCGGATAGTTCGAGTCGAGTCCGCCGACCGGCCAGGACGGCTGCAGCGACAGCACGGTGCCGAGCTGCCAGTTCTTGCCGCCGGCCTTGCGGAGCGCCGCCAGTGCGGTGCCCTGGGCGAGATTCTGGTGATGGATCGCCTTCAGGCAGGTCTCGCGGCCGGTCAGACCGGGCGCATGGCCGCCGGTGCCGTGGCCGAAGATGGCGACCACCGACGGCTCGTTCAGCATCACCCAGTGCTTGGCGCGGTCGCCCAGCCGGGCGGTCACCGCCAGCGCGTAATCGGTGAACCAGCCGGCGATGTCGCGGTTGGTCCAGCCGCCGCGGTCCTGCAGGGCCTGCGGCAGGTCCCAATGATAGAGGCAGGGCCAGGGCTGGATGCCTTTCGCCAGCAGCGTGTCGGTCAGCCGGTCGTAGAAGTCCAGACCCTTGGCGTTCACCGCACCGGTGCCCTGCGGCATCACCCGCGGCCAGGCGATGGAGAAGCGATAGGCCTTCATCCCGGCCCGCGCCATCAGATCCACATCCTCGGCATAGCGGTGGTAATGGTCGCAGGCCACGTCGCCGGTGTCGCCGTTGGCGATTCGCCCATAGGAATGGCTGTAGGTATCCCAGACGCTGGGACCGCGCCCATCCTCGGCGACGGCGCCCTCGATCTGGTAGCTGGAGGTGGAGACACCCCACAGGAAGTCGTCGGGGAAGGACATCGACGGCGCCGCGGTTCCGGGAGCCGCCTGGACGGGCTTGCGGCTCAGCGTCGTGAAGGCACCGGTGCCGGCCGCGGCGACCGCGGTCGCCTTCAGGGCCGTCTTCAGGAAAGTCCGCCGCCGCATCGCCTGCATCTCCACTCTATCCGCCGATCCCGACGCCGCGCACTCTATGCGGTCCGGCGGCGTTGGCAACCGGGGGATTACCCGGAACACCGATTTCAAGGGCCCGCGTCGCCATAGGCGCGGGCCGGATGCTGAGATATAGTGGGGCCATGCAAAATCTTTTCCCCATCCTGATGGTCATGGCGATGCTGGCGGTGGTCGGCTCGCTGTTCGTCGGCCTCTTCTTCATGGCCCGCGGCGGCCGGGGCGACCCCCGCCGCTCCAACAAGGCGATGCGGCTGCGCGTGATGCTGCAGGGTGCGGCGCTGCTGCTGTTCGTCCTCGCCATCCTGACCAAAGGCTGACGGTTCCCCATGGTGAAGCTGACCAAGATCTACACGCGCGGCGGAGACGCCGGCGAAACCTCGCTCGGCGACGGCAGCCGGGTGCCGAAGCATGACCGCCGCGTCGCCGCCTATGGCACGGTGGACGAGGCGAACGCCGTCATCGGCATGGCGCGCCTGCACACCGCCGGCCTGACGGAAGCCGACGCCATGCTGGGCCGCATCCAGAACGACCTGTTCGATCTGGGCGCCGACCTCTGCACGCCGGAGGAGGAGGAGCCGAAATACCCGCCGCTGCGCATCATCCAGGCGCAGGTCGACCGGCTGGAAGCGGAGATCGACGCGATGAACGCCGATCTGGCGCCGCTGACCTCCTTCATCCTGCCCGGCGGCTCTCCGGCGGCGGCGCATCTGCATCTGGCGCGCACCGTGGTGCGCCGGGCGGAACGGCTGATGACCGATCTGGCGCGGCACGAGCCGGTGACGCCGGCGGCGCTGAAATACGTCAACCGGCTGTCCGACCATCTGTTCGTGCTGAGCCGGGTGGTGAACCGCAACGGCGCGGACGACGTGCTGTGGGTGCCCGGCGCCAACCGCTGAGTCGTTCCGGCGTCCACGTCCGGGCCGCGACAAAGGCGCGGCCACACGACGCCGCCGGCGCATCCGGCGCGTCATTGACAGTGGTAATGCCAGATCCTATGGTCCGTTCGCAACCACAGCAATTTTCGCGGTGTTCGCCGTAACAGGCGCGCGCTCAGCAGCCAGGGTGAGTTATGAAAGTCCTCGTCCCCGTTAAGCGAGTGGTCGACTACAACGTGAAGATCCGCGTCAAGGCGGACGGCAGCGGCGTCGAGACCGCCAACGTGAAGATGAGCATGAACCCCTTCGACGAGATCGCCGTCGAAGAAGCCGTGCGCCT